>CAZKEO010000340.1:0-3176 GCA_964551785.1 uncultured Eubacteriales bacterium
TTTGACAGGTGGTTTGGTAGCAGGTGTTGTGGAGGGAGTTGATGTAGCACTAGTCGAGGTGGAAATAGCAGATGCCGCAGCGGACATCCTTCCTGCCTGTACAGGGCTCGGAAGATAGAGCAACTGGGTTAATGGCAGGGTAGCAAGTGTGGTATAAAGTAGTATATGGGAGAAGCTTCGTTTAGTCATTTGCTAACCCACCTCCAGTAATTCCGTTGAGATATAAGCTGATAGCCGAATCAATTATTTCTGCTTCGGTAGCTGCTCTAGTGACTATCAATTCCCGAAAGGTGGCAATGGTTACGATGCTAAACAAAGCGTTTGCAGCTACTTTGGTATTGATCTGCTGTTGAATTAAGCCAGCGGCTTTGCCCTCCTCAATAATGGACTCCACTAATTCGGGTAAAGGCCTGCTAGGTTGGTCACCATAAAGTTTGGTGGCCACAGCTCGCCGGAGGTTATCGGACATGATTTTAATTAGGTCTTCATATTTTCCAAAGGTTTGGAGCAGAGAAGATAATGTTTTACGGAGTTTCTGCAAGGGATTATCCAGTGGACAGCAAGCTTGTCGTAAAGTGTGTAGTAATTCAGCCTCTGCTTTACTGATAATGGCGATTAGTAAGTCTTCCTTGGTGGGAAAGTGTAAATAGATAGTTCCACGGGCGATGCCCACTTCGCTAGCCACATCATTCAGATTAGTCCCGTGAAACCCCTTTTCAGCAAACAACCTCCGAGCCACAGCTAAGATGTTTTCTTCACGCAAAGCATGCTGGTGTTCTTTGAAGCTGAATTTCGTCATAATCAATCCTCCCAAAAGTCTGATAATAAGTAGAGTCTGTGCATCATTACATACTATTGACACATGCGTCATAATATGACATAGCATAATAATAGCTCTTGATTATGGAATTGTCAATCAAGTTTTGCTCATGCTATAATTGATACAAAGTGAGGCTAGAATAAGGATTAGGGGGGAGCATATGTCAGAGCGTACCTTTACTACCATGCTTAAAGACAAAGCGATCCATTATGGTGCTGATTTAGTCGGTGTAGCTGACTTGGCTAATCTACGTGGTATACCTACTATCCCTGTTAATCTGCTCGATGGGTTCAGTCACGCTGTTGTAGTAGCACTAGCTATTTCGCCAGCTATCTTCGAGCAAATCGAGCAGGAGCCAACACCCCTGTATACCCAGCAGTATTTATTAGTAAACCAAATGTTGGACGAGCTGACTTTTCGGCTACAACAACTGCTCCTGCAGGGTGGACACAAGGCGCTGGCTCTGCCAGCTTCCCAAGTTCTAGATACGGAGAATTGGCAGGCCCATATTTCAACAAAAGCAGTTGCAAAGGCTGCGGGTTTAGGGTGGCAAGGTAAAAGCCTACTCCTAATTACTCCGCAATATGGCCCTAGGGTTCGGCTTGCAGTGGTCTTAACCAACGCTCCCTTACAAGCAGATCAAGAACTAACAAACAAGTGTGGGGCATGTACCAATTGCGCCACTGCTTGTCCGGTGGGAGCGATTAAAGGAGCCGTATGGGAGAGTCATCCTGCCACTAGAGAAGAAGCTCTTGACTTCGAGAAATGTGTTAGTAAGCTCACCAAAGATTTTGCCACACGTCCCTTAATTGGGAAACCAGTTTGTGGGATTTGCATTAGAGCCTGTCCGTGGTCCGGATGTAATTAGAAAGACGGGGTTGCTATGGAAAAACATGATGAGCTTTGTGAAGTAAACTGTATCCATTTGGAGCAAGTAGCGAAGGTCCAGCAAACCATGGTTGACAAAAATACTGCGGTTTTATTAGCGGAGACCTTTAAGGCGATGGGGGACTTAACTAGGATTAAAATCATCTACGCCCTCTCTCAGGAGGAGTTGTGTGTCTGTGATATCGCCTACCTATTAGGGATGAGTCAATCGGCAATTTCCCATCAACTTAGGGTGTTGCGTAATCTTAAGCTAATCAAAAACCGTAAGGCCGGTAAGATAGTGTATTATTCACTCGATGATGAGCATATTGTCAATTTGCTGAAGCACGGCTTGGAACACGTGCTGGAAGCAGATCATCCCCAACGCATTAAATAGTTAGCTCTGGGTCAACTCCGGGTGGCGTGGTTACCTTCCTGGCACAAGTACTCCACTTTCGGTCGGAATCATCGGCTGGGTTCCTGCTCAGGACAAACTTAAGCACGGCTTTTCCTCTGGCACTTGGTTCTGATCTAACTTTTTATGGAACCAAGTATAAGTGCGACTAAAGCTTCTTCATTCGTTAACACTCTGAACAAGCTAAGTCTGCTTTATCACATGTCCTGAGCGACGGAACCTGCACCGTGATTTATATACCACAAGGGCACCTCGCATCTCTATGTCGCTCCCGCTCCGAGAGCTGACGTCGTCCGGAAGTTCCGTAAAGTGCCTTTCAGGTAAACCACGCCACCCTTCGTCATGGTGGGTCACTTAGGTGTTTGGGGGGCAGAGTGCAAGCTGATGGAGGGTAAGTACCTCTTGAATTGCTGGGACACGCTGGAGAAAGTCTTAGGGAAAAAACAGTGAATGTAGCCCAGTCCAATTTGTGCTATTAAGTGTCAATCGGTATTGCCTAAACCTAGCCCAGGTCGAGTACCTGTTCCGGTTTAGGAGCATCTCACATTGAGAAATTAGCGGGTCTTAGCGCCGCTGGACAATAAACTCATCCCGTGCATCAGGACGATGCACGCCCTGGCGGTGGTCACGGACGACCACTCGCCAGGGTTGGATGAAGTTTATTAGTCCAGCCAGCTTTAGACCCGCTTTTATCTATGTGCAATGCTCCGGACCGGCAACAGGTACTCGACCGGTAAAGACAAGCTCATACCAGACCCCAAATCACAAATTGGACGGCAAATTAGCATTTTTGATCCCCAAATCGCCTCCGGCACTTTTTTAATTTGTGGGTTGTAATTCCCCAGCTAAATACATATAATAGACTTACAATATATGAATGAGTGCTCACATATAGAAACGTACTTTCTATGAGCATGGAGGGGGGATTTAGAATGACTACAGCAACCTTACGCTTAAAAGGCTTGGATTGTGCTTAATGTGCCGCCAAATTAGAGAAACAGCTGACAGCCCAAACGGGCGTGGAAACACCCAAAATTACCTTCGCCCTAGACCCCTTAAACATTACCTACGCAG
>CAZKEO010000341.1:0-3172 GCA_964551785.1 uncultured Eubacteriales bacterium
GAACGCTTTGGCAAGCCAGGAAAAACACTGTTAGGTTCTGATTCCCACACTCCTACTGGGGGCGGGATTGGGATGATTGCCATCGGAGCAGGCGGCCTGGACGTAGCTGTAGCGATGGGCGGTGGACCCTTTTATCTAACCACCCCTAAAGTAGTTAACATTCAGCTGACCGGCCAACTGCAACCTTGGGTTTCAGCAAAAGATGTCATTTTAGAAGTACTCAACCGCCTAACCGTCAAAGGTGGCGTAGGTAAAATTATGGAATATACTGGCCCTGGCGTGGCAACCCTGTCGGTGCCTGAGCGGGCTACCATTACCAATATGGGGGCAGAGCTAGGAGCAACTACTTCCATCTTCCCCAGTGACCTCGTGACCAAAGCTTTTCTGGCTGCCCAAGGCCGGGAACAGGATTGGCTTGAACTGCTACCTGATGCTGATGCTACTTATGATGAATTAGTTGCAATTGACTTAAGCACGCTAGAACCAATGGTTGCCAAACCTCATAGTCCTGATGCTGTTGCTACCGTTCGCGAAGTTGGACCAATTAAGGTTAACCAGGTAGCGATTGGAAGTTGTACTAACTCCTCCTATACTGACCTGATGCGGGTAGCAGCTATCTTAAAGGGCAAAAAAGTTCACCCAGATACCAACTTGGTGGTTTCTCCTGGTTCCAAGCAAGTTTTGGAAATGTTAGTCCGCAACGGAGCTTTAGCTGATATTATCAGTGCTGGGGCCCGGATGCTCGAATGTACCTGCGGACCTTGTATCGGAATGGGTCAATCTCCAAGTACTGGAGCCGTATCGGTTCGTACCTTTAATCGCAACTTTGAAGGCCGCAGTGGTACTAAAGATGCCCAAGTTTACCTAGCCAGCCCGGAGGTGGCTGCCGCGGCAGCTTTAACAGGTCTCCTGACTGATCCTAGAGACCTAGGAGAATTTCCGGTCATCACTATGCCGGCAAACTTCTTGATCGATGATAGTATGGTTCTGGCTCCTTCCGCAGAACCTGACAAAATAGAGGTTTTCCGTGGTCCAAACATTAAACCGCTACCCGTTAATCAACCCATGCCCCCAGAAATTAGTGGAACTGTACTCTTAAAGGTTGGTGACAATATTTCCACAGACCATATCATGCCTGCTGGTGGTAAGGTCTTGCCTCTCCGCTCTAATATTCCTGCGATCTCCCAGTATGTCTTTGAGGCCGTAGATCCAACCTTTGCTGAGCGAGCCAAAGCGGCTGGTGGTGGTTTTGTAGTAGGTGGCCAAAATTACGGTCAGGGCTCTAGCCGTGAACACGCTGCCTTAGCTCCCATGTATCTTGGCGTTAAGGCTGTCTTAACCCAATCCTTTGCACGTATCCACCGGGCTAACTTAATTAACTTTGGCATTCTGCCTCTGACCTTTGAACAGTCTGCTGACTATGACGAGATTAAAGCTGGTGACCAGTTGGTACTGCCCAACATCCGAGCAGCGTTGACTTCTGGCAATACCTTAAAGGTAGTAAACAAAACTTCCGGACAAGAATATACCGTAACTCACAACTTAAGTGAGCGGCAGCAAGAAATCCTGCTGGCTGGCGGTTTGTTAAACTATACTAAATTAACTAGCTAACACTACTGTTAAGTAAATCTTTACAAGAATCAAGCTTATCCCCTGTAATGCCTACTCTGCATAGGCAATGCAGGGGTTTCTTTTTTATGCTTGCATTTAATATTTCTGTCAATACGCTGAAAAATTTGATAATTTATGAAGGGAAAGATTATTTTATGTCTAATATATTATTGTTATATTATGTTAAGTTACATTGACAAAAAATTATAATCTGGGGTTTTCCGACAACTTGAGGTGGCATAGGGGGAAGAAATGTGAAAGCGACAGCCCGGTACTCAAAACTTGCTGAAATAACACAGTTAATTAACTCAAAACTAGACCTTCAAGAAGCTTTAGAACAGGTCGTGATGGCAATCTCGGATGAGATTATGCAGTGTAGCTCTGTAGGTATTTACTTATCTCAGCCAGATGGTACTTTTCGTGGTTATGTTGGAAAACCTTATATTATTAATGGAATAACTTTAGACCAGATGATCATTAATCCAGCAACAGACTTATTGGCACGGGAAATTGTTGCTTGTCGAAAGAGCATATATATACCCGATACCGCCAAGGATACTCGCCCTGACCCAATTCCGACAGAACTATTTCAAATCAAATCCCTGCTTGGGTTGCCAATAGGATATGAGAACGAACTTTTTGGCCTAGTCTTTCTCTTTAATTACGGAGTTCCAATGAGTTTAACTAAAAAGGAAATTATTACAGTTGAAGCGTATGTCAATATGGCTGCCGTTGCCATCCGTAATGCTAATCTCTTTTCCCGCAAACAAGGACTACTTTTAGAAAAACAATTGCTGCTAGAAGCAACAAGAGAATTGTCCTTATGTTTAAACAGTAAACAGGTACTCGATATTTGCTTCCAATATGTCGGAAAGACCCTCAATAATCCCAATATCGGACTGCATTTAAAGGATATGCTGGAAAATAAGATTACTCCCGCAAAATTAAACGGAGGAAGTGATTGGGCGGAAGAGGACTGGAAAAAGGTGCATCGCCAAACAAAGGTGGATTTTGAGGAGGATCTAGTGTTTAAAGAGGTTACTCAAACTAAAAAACCTCTCTTTATCCCTGATGTTGATGCTGATCCTCGACCAAACCATCAAGCCTGTAAAAATTTTGGAATTAAAGGTCTGTTTGTCATCCCATTAGTTGCCATGGGTGAAGTTCTAGGAACTATTGCTGTTGTTAGCTTGGGAGCAGTACGCTATTATGATGAGACAGAAATGCAACTTGCCCAATCGATAGTCGATGCCACAGCTACTGCCTTGTCCAATGTCATCCGCAGAGAAAAACTGGAAGAGATTATCGAACTACGCACCTCTGAACTCCGCGAGAAGAATGATATCCTCGAGATGGTTGTTGCTGAAATCCAACGCTTAAGCCGTCAAAATGAGCTGATTCTGAATTCCGCAGGTGAAGGTATCTATGGATTAGATCTCAGTGGCAATATCTCTTTTTGTAATCCTACTGCTGCAGCAATGCTTGGCTATGAGGTCAAAGAACTAATTGGTAAGCCTCAAGAACAAATCCTCCACCATCTACGGCCAGATAGTGTCCGTTA
>CAZKEO010000342.1:0-3170 GCA_964551785.1 uncultured Eubacteriales bacterium
CCCCATAGTGGACTTTCACCACCTAGTTAATCGCCATGCGTGGCGCACTAAAAAAACGAAGCCCCTGCGTCGCAAGGGCCTTCGGAAATTGGACTTAGCTAAATTATAGTTTTTATGACCCACAAGGACGAAGGGTGGCGTGGTAACCTGCAAGGCACTTTACGGAGCTTCCGGATATGACGTCAGCTCTCGGAGCGAGAGCGACTTAGAGATGCGGGATGCCCTTGGGTATCAATCACGGTGCAGGTTCCGTCGCTCAGGATACTGCGATAAAGCAGACTTAGCTTGTTCAGAGTGTTAACGAATGAAGAAGCTTTAGTCGCACTTGGTTCCATAAAAGTTAGATCAAAACCAAGTGCCAAAGGAAAAGCAGTAGGTTAGTTTGTCCTGAGCAGGAAATGACGCGAAGCTAGTTTGCTAATAGAATGCGGTCATCATCAAAAACCGTACCGCTGGCAACAGTAAACTTATTAATTAGCTGGGCAACTGTCAGTTGAGCTTTTTCTTCCTGACCAATATCCAAGATTATTTGTCCCCGGTGCATCATAATCAATCTATTGCCAAACTTAATGGCCTGTTCCATATTGTGAGTAATCATTAACGTAGTTAATTTTTGTGAAACGACCAGGTGTTGGGTTAGTTCCATAATCTGTTTAGCTACTTTGGGATCTAAGGCAGCAGTATGTTCATCCAGTAAGAGCACCTTGGGTTGAGCGAGAGTAGCCATAACCAAGGCCAAAGCTTGGCGTTGCCCCCCAGACAGAGTTCTGACCGGAACATCTAAACGATGCTCTAAGCCTAACCCGGTGGTGGCTAAATGCTCTTGGAAAGTTTGCTTGCGATTGGCGGTAATGGCCTGCCGCACACCTCGCCATTGTCCCCGTTTATATGCCATTGCGAGGTTTTCGGCAATGGTCATTTCTGAAGCTGTACTGGCCATTGGATCCTGTTCGATTCTGCCGATGGCTTTCGCCCGTTGGTAATCAGCAGTAGTAGTTACATCCTGACCATTAATCTCTATTTTACCTAAATCAATCTTTTCCAAGCCAGCTATAACTTTTAAAAAAGTCGATTTGCCGGCCCCATTGCTACCAATTATCGTTACAAAATCTCCGGGTCTAACCTGCAGGTTAAGGTTGTTCAGTGCTAAGGTTTCATTGGGAGTACTGGGGAAAAACGTTTTTGATACAGTTGTAAGTTTAATCATACTTTCCCCTCCCAAGACTACCTGCATTGGACTTGGCAGTAAATTTTAACCCTCGTAGCTTGCTTTTTACTCTTGGCAGCGCCAGTGCAAATAACACTAATAAGGCTGTCACCAGTTTAAAATCTTCCGCGGGCAGGTTTAATCTGATCCCGATTGCCAGCAAGGTCCGATAAAGTATCGAGCCTAGGACAGCACCGGTCAGTAACATGCTTAAGCCTCTGCCACCGAAGATCATTTCACCAATAATTACCGAAGCAATAGCTGCGACTAAGACACCCAGCCCCATCCCGACATCGGCAAAGCCCTGATTCTGACAGGCTAGCGCACCTGAAAAGGCAACTAAAAAGTTAGCGAGTATTAAGGTTAGCAATTTGGTATTATCTGTGTTTACGCCCAAGGAGCGGATCATCTTTTCATTGTTACCGGTCGCCCGGATAGTTAGTCCAAGGTCAGTAGTTAAAAACCAACCAAGTAATACTCTAGTGGTTATTACCATCAAAAACAAAATAGTGATTACGCTAATCTGATACTGCAGTAAAGGAAGGGAGCTCGGGGAGAACCCTAACAAGCTGAGTAACCAATCAAAAAAACTTTCCTGATTCAATAATGGAATATTGGGGCGTCCCATGGTTCGCAACATCACAGTATAAATGCCACTGGTGGTTAAAATTCCTGCTAGAATATTATTAATCTGCAATCTGGTATGCATTAAACCTGTGGCTGCTCCTGCTAAACCACCAGCTAAGGCCCCCAACAAGACAGCTAGTACCGGGTTAACACCTGTACTTACTGCTTTGGCCGTGACTGCAGCACCTAGTGGGAAAGTTCCTTCAACTGTTAGGTCTGGAAAACCTAAAATTCTGAAGGTTAAAAGCACCCCTAAGGCCATAAAACCGTAGATTAAACCTTGTTGCAAACCATTGATTAGAATGTTTTCCATTACTGCTCCACTTCTTTCACTGCTCAATAATTAGGCATGATTACTTGATGACTTCGTCAGCACGTTGCAATACTTGGGCTGGTATTTCAAGACCGTAAATTTTAGCAGCACCCTGGTTCAGCAATAGCGTACGTTTCCGGATTTTTTCTGAGACAATCTGGCCTGCTTTTTCACCCTTTAAGATTCTGGCAACTAAGGTAGCACCCTGGCGGCCACAATCATATTCGTCATTCCCAAGGGTAGCCAATGCACCTTTTTTCACTGATTCAGTATCCCCGGTGTAGAGTGGAATCCGGTTGTTTTGGCAGGTCTTAATTAAGGTTTCAATTGCTGACATAACGGTATTATCCTGTGGCATGAAGACAGCATCTACTCTTCCAACTAACGATTGGGCTGCTGCTTGTACTTCATTACTGCTAGCCACTGTAACTGTTATAACTTCCACTTTATCTTTGAGGTAAGTTTTGATTCTTTGGACATTGCTGGCAGAGTTAGCTTCACCAGCATTATAAATTACCCCAATTTTCTTTAGCTTTGGTTGGGTTTCTCGGATTAAGTCCATTTGTTCCTCAACAGGGTCTGCACTGTAGACGCCAGTGATATTAGTTCCGGTTGGCTGATTAAGGTCTTTAATTAAACCAGAGCCAACTGCATCAGAAACGGCAATGTAGACCACGGGAATTCCAGTCTGCTTGGTGGCCATAGCGGCAGCCTGAGAACTAGGGGTAGTAATGGAGAGAATCACGTCCACTTTGTCTGCTACGAATTTATCCGCTATTGTTTTGGCTAGGTTAGGATCACCTTGGGAGTTCTTGATATCAAATTCGATATTCTGGCCTTTGATAAAACCTTCTTTGTTCATTTGATCTAAAAAGCCCTGTTGATCCAAATCGAGAGCAGGATGAGCTACGAATTGTGATAAACCCACTTTATAAACCTTTTTTGTTTGAGCTGGCTCTTGATTCGCAGCCCCTTGCTTATCAGTAGACTGATTAGCACACCAAGTCAAAAGTAACGCTGTAC
>CAZKEO010000343.1:0-3156 GCA_964551785.1 uncultured Eubacteriales bacterium
CGGGGTAGGGGTATCAGTTGTAAACGCCCTCTCAGAAGTACTGGAAGTTGAAGTAAAGAGAGATGGGAGCATTTATCACCAACGTTATGAGCGAGGCACCCCAGTTACAGAGTTAAAAGTAATTGGGAAAGCTGAGACAACTGGGACCAAAATATTTTTCAAACCAGATCACCAGATCTTTGAAGAATTAGAGTACCATTATGAGACACTCTGTCAGCGGCTACGCGAATTATCTTTTTTGAACAAAGGAATTAAAATAGTTCTGAAAGATGAGCGCGATGGTAATGAAACCATGTTCCAACATCAGGGTGGAATCGTTGACTTTGTCAAATATATTAATAAAAACAGAGATGTGCTTCATAACAAACCCATTTATTTTGAAAATGCCAAAGCTGATAGCCATGTGGAAATCAGTTTACAATACAATGATGGCTACTCAGAAAACATTTTTTCCTTTGCTAATAACATTAACACCCAAGAAGGTGGTACCCATGAGGCCGGCTTTAAAGCAGCTTTAACAAGGGTGGTAAATGATTATGCCCGTAAAAATAACATCCTGAAAGAAAACGAAAATAATCTTTCTGGTGAAGATATCCGGGAAGGTATGGTTGCAGTTATTAGTGTAAAGGTCAGAGAGCCCCAGTTTGAGGGTCAGACTAAAACTAAACTCGGTAACAGTGAAGTACGTGGAGTAGTAGATTCAATTGTAGGCGAAGGCATGGGGACCTTTATGGAAGAAAATCCACCCATTGCCCGTAAAATAATCGAGAAGTCAGTTAATGCCGCGAGAGCAAGGGAAGCAGCAAGAAAAGCTCGGGATTTAACCAGACGGAAAAGTGTTTTAGAGAGTACGTCATTACCAGGAAAATTAGCAGACTGCTCATTTAAAGATCCTGCCATGTCTGAACTATATTTAGTCGAGGGTGATTCTGCAGGTGGCTCGGCAAAACAGGGCCGGGATCGTCGCTTTCAGGCAATCTTGCCACTCAGAGGCAAAATTATAAACGTAGAAAAAGCCCGTTTGGATAAAATTTTGGGCAATGAAGAAATTAGGTCCATGATTACAGCCATGGGTACTGGAATTGGCGATGAATACGATATTACCAAAGCACGCTATCATAAACTAATCATTATGACAGATGCTGACGTAGACGGCTCCCATATTCGCACCTTGTTGCTGACATTCTTTTACCGTTACATGCGACCACTCATTGAAGCAGGCTATGTCTATATTGCTCAACCACCATTATATTTAGTAAAAAAAGGTAAAGAGCTTAATTATCTTTACAATGATCATGAGCTAGATCGCTTGCTAACTCAGATTGGTCGGGATGTTAATATTCAAAGATATAAAGGCCTTGGAGAAATGAACCCTGACCAACTCTGGGAAACCACAATGAATCCGGAAGCAAGAACTATTTTACAGGTCACCCTGCAGGATGCTATTGAAGCAGATGAAATTTTCACCATCTTAATGGGTGACAAAGTAGAGCCTAGAAAAGCATTTATTTACGAGCACGCCCACGATGTAAGAAATTTAGATATTTAGTACGATCAACAAACCTCACCTTGGTGAGGTTTGTGTGCTTTTAAATGGCAAGAATTCTTTGAATTCTGAACTAACATAAGATAGAATTAAGGCAAGCTAAACAGCTAATTCTTATCCAGAAATCGGGAGCAGTATTCCAATTGATAAATCAGATAGGGATGGTACATACTCATACTAGTTACAGTATGATTAAATAATAAAGGGTGATCAATGTGGCTGAAGCAAAAATTTTAAAAGCTGATGGCATGGCAAAATGTATAGGTTGTTATTCTTGTATGTTAGCCTGTGCCAGAGTAGTGCATGGTGATTTTTCTCCCCGCAAGAGTGCCATCCAAATTCGCTCAACAGGAGGCATGCAAAGTAAATTTGTGGCGCTAATTTGCCGTGGCTGTGCGAATCCTCCTTGTGCCGATTCCTGTATGACTGAAGCTTTAGTCAAACGTAAAGGTGGAGGCGTCTTATTAAAAAAAGACTTATGCATCGGCTGTCGGAAATGTGTTAAGGCTTGCAGCGCAGAAGCAATATTTTTCGATGAAGAAGAGAAAAAACCTGTTGTTTGTATCCAGTGTGGGTCTTGTACCAGCTTTTGCCCTCACCAGGTGATAAGTATGGAGGAAAGCCATCATGATAAATAAAACCGGGATTAGGGTACTAGAAATTGATTTAAGCAATCAGAAGATTAAAATCCACAATCGCATGGATTTACTAGCATACTTAGGTGGAGTAGGTGTGGCCACCAAGCTCATGGAGGAAAACGTCTTACCCCAAGCGGAGCCTTTAGCAGCCGAACAGCCAATTATCTTTGCAATCGGACCACTTGAAACCATTTTTCCGGTAGTAACCAAAGTTGTGGCAATGTTTCGCTCACCCTTAACCGGAGAACTAGGTGAAAGCTATGCTGGCTTACGTCTTGGTCTGGCTATGCGTTTCGCAGGGTATGATGCCATTATCATCAAAGGAAAAGCTGTCCGACCCACCCATTTAGTGATTAGTCATGATATGGTGGAATTTAATAACGCTGAACCCCTATGGGGACTAACAACTGAAGAAACTGGGCAAATCCTCCGCCGCAAGGAAACTGCCGCTTCGGGACTTAGAAGTTGTATTCGGATTGGCCAGGCCGGAGAGAAGCAAATTCTTTATGCCGGTGTAAATGTCGACACCTACCGCCATTTTGGCAGGTTAGGCCTAGGTGCAGTTTTTGGGAGCAAGCTACTGAAAGCAATTGTTATAAAGGGCGAAGAAGGCCAAGCCATTCCTAATCGCAAAGAATATCAACAGGCATATAAAGACATCTATCAACGGGTGGTTAAAACCGAGGTGATGGAAAAATATCATGCCCTCGGCACTGCGGTCAATGTCCTTTCGCTAAACGGTATGAACGGACTTCCCACTAAAAACCTCCAAGCAGGGAGCTTTGAAGGCGCTGAGCAAATTAGTGGAGAAGCTTTTGCCGAAAATTCGCTGGTTAGAAAAATCGCCTGTTCAGGTTGTCCCATTGGATGTATACATATAGCCCAACTTAGAAGACCTTTTGGCGATAACTATGACTATTATTCTACTCCGATTTCCTATGATCATGAATTAGTATTTGCGCTTGGTTCATT
>CAZKEO010000344.1:0-3142 GCA_964551785.1 uncultured Eubacteriales bacterium
GTGAAATGGCGAAGGAACTAGAATCTGAAGCCAAACATAATGGAGATGAAGAAGCATAATGAACTTAAATGACATCAAGCAACAAGCAACAGAAAGCTTAAAGGGTTATTGCAGAGTTTGTAAGCTTTGTGATGGCAAGGCTTGTGCCGGGGAGGTTCCCGGAATGGGGGGGATTGGTACTGGCAGTTCCTTTCGCGCTAATTTAGAAGCTTTAAATAAAATCAAGGTAAATCTGCGGACCATTCATTCAGCTAAACAACCCAATACAAAGCTGACTCTGTTTGGTCGCCAGTTAACGTCACCAATTATAGCCGCTCCTATAACTGGGACAACTTATAATATGGGTGGGAAATTGACCGAACTAGAGTTTATTACTAGCATAGTTGACGGAGCTTTAGCTGCTGGCAATCTTGCCATGATCGGTGATGGTGCAGATCCAGCCATGTACGACAGTGGTATTACTGCTTTGCAAGTGCAAAATGGGGTAGGCATTCCTATTATTAAACCTAGATTCCAAGCGGAAATCATTAAACGTATCAGCAAAGCGGAAGAAATCGGAGCACAAGCTGTCGGTGTTGACATCGATGGTGCTGGTCTAGTAACTATGGCCTTAAAAGGACAGCCCGTTGGCCCTAAAACAGCACAGGAAATTCGCGAATTAGTCAACTCTACCACATTACCTTTTATTCTAAAAGGCATCATGACCCCTGATGAAGCGGAGATGGCTGTAGCAGCAGGAGTTGCTGCCATTGTGGTATCAAATCATGGAGGTAGAGTACTTGACCATACTCCAGGTGCTGCCGAAGTTCTCCCGGCAATAGTAGAAAAAGTAGGTAACAGGGCAATTATATTGGTTGATGGTGGAATCAGAAGTGGCCTAGATATCCTTAAGCTCTTAGCCTTGGGGGCCCAGGCTGTCTTAATAGGTCGACCTTTAATAGTGGGAGCCTTTGGTGGAGGTTCTACTGGTGTCAAGTGTGTGCTAGAGCAATTGACGCGCGAATTGGAACAGTCCATGATTTTAACAAACTGTTCCCAAATTAGCGACATTAATAGTAGTATCCTCTACAGATAAGCCTAAACGAGCTATTCGCCTGGAAAGATTTGCGCCGAAGTAAGTAACAGCGAATCAGATACTAAAAAGTTCGCTCCTATTTTAGAAATGTGAAATTGGAGATATAGAGTTTTTGTGCTACCATTTTTAGTAGGGTAATGGATGCTTTCCAAGACAATTTGATCTTCAAACTTTTCTCCGACCAAGAGAGAAGTCTCGAAGTCTACTAGAGGTCTGATGGGTTTTTTAACCTCCCATTGTTGCCAATGAGCTATTAGTCTGGATTTGATTTGTTGATCTAAGAGCAGTTTATTACTTTCTGTACTCATGCTTCTAGCCATTGACCAGTTGCCATTGGCAACTGATAAGGCATATAAGTCTGCTGCAGAACTTATATCATTGGCTTCAGGATGAGGATCACGAAAATCTGCTCCCGCTGGATTTTTAGGGGCAATCAAGCCTGGCAAAGTTGATTGCAGAGGTGGTAACGGGTTAAATTCGAAGATAGGTTTTTTGCTAGCAGTACAACCAAAAATTAAGCTAAGAAGTAGAACTAATAAGGTAACAAAGTAGGCATAGCTACGATGGTGTCTCATACAATTGCCTCCTTCTAAAAGCTATTATCAAAAACTTCGTTAACTAGATTGAAATTGAGTTTAGTTTGCCATTTATCGTTAGCTTTTAGCCATATTAACTGAAAAATTATTAACTAAAAAAAGGACTACCCTTAAAATTGTAATTTAAGGGTAGTCCTTTTTTTAATTCAATCTTTTTGAGAACCATTTTTCTGCTGAGATTTTTTGCTGACATGCTCTATCTTTTGATCTTTAGAGTGTTGCTGATTAGAACCGGATTTCTCACTTTGCATGTCTTCATCATTATCTTTGTCTTTTGCTTTATCATTGTCTTTATTTGTATTTGTATTTGTAGCATTCTCTTTGTCTATATCTATATCTTCATTTTTATCTATATCTTCATTTTTATCTTTATCTTTATCTTTATCTTCATCATTGTTTCGAGTTTGATCTCTATCGCTAACTTTATCTATTTCTCGACTTTTATCTCTTTCTGTGGTTTTCTTACCATCATTACTTTTACCTTTATCATCGTTTTCGAGTTTGTCGGAATTTGTTGGGTGTACCATTTCAGAGTTAGACGATTCTTCGGAATCATCCGCTTTATTATTGACATGTTTTATACTAATTTCCTTTGTTGCTTTCGGTACCTTAAGTTTTTTAGCCGATACCAAGGCCCCTAAACTACTAGCTTTAATTTCGTCTATACTGACAACCGTTCCTGGCGGTTGTTCGGTTTTGTAAAAAAGGTATTTACCAGTAGAAAGCTTGATTTTGCTTGCAGCTTCGCGGTCTGTTTTTTTGGCCTTAATGACTACGACCTCTGTCTTAAACGGCTTTCCTTCTAGAGGAGTGGCTATAGCAGTTTGCAAGCTATTGGAATCCAGCATGTTTTGACTATCTAATTCAACAATAGTGGTAACTATTAGATTAGAGCGATCTGGCCTAACGTATTTTTGTTCAACTGCTTGCTGTAAAAGCATCGAGATAACCAGATAGATATCTTTGTTTTGATATTCTACATTATTGAGAAAATTCTGGGAGGCCGAATTTAGAGTAGTAATGCTAATTACCTGGTGTTTGTTATCAACTGCTAGTTCCAAACTGGGGTTAATATCAAGAGATACATAGGCCACTGGTGTTGCGGTAGCTGGTGACTGAAGCTGAGTAAACCCCAAAATAGCAATCAGCAATGCTGCTGCGATTAAGGCGAACCTAGTATATTTTGACCAATCAAAGGTGGGGCAATCAATTTCCTGACCTATTCTGATTGGCTTATTTGGCAGGGGAATTCTGCGGAACTCACCATCTGGGGTGATAACAATACAATTATTTTTAGAGATTCTACTAACTATACCTTTTCGGTTACTCATGCTAGCAGCCTCCTTTCGTCTGGGATATGTACGAGCGTAGATAAATAAATTCTTCGACGTTGTAAATTATTAGGGCGAGTGCAATAATATACTTTCGGCCATTTTCGATTGTTTTACGACTAACTCCAGATCGAAGTGTT
>CAZKEO010000345.1:0-3140 GCA_964551785.1 uncultured Eubacteriales bacterium
GTATAATCCAAATTTAGAGAGTCTTAGGTTTAATATTCCAGCTTTAATAGGTTTAGTTCTCCAAAACATTACTGTAATTCTGACTGCTTTTGCCTTAGTACGTGAAAGAGAGCGGGGAACCTTAGAACAAATCATTATTACCCCGATTAAACCAATAGAATTGATTATCGGTAAGTTAATTCCCTATGTTGTAATTGGCTTTTTCGATTTGCTACTTGTTTTAGCTGTTGCTGTGTTCTGGTTTAAAGTAGAGATATCTGGTAGTATAGCATTACTATTGGTATTATCTACCATCTTCTTAGCCTGTGCTCTTGGTATAGGAATGTTTATCTCAACTATTGCTAAAAACCAATTACAAGCTATGCAAATGTCCTTTTTATTAATTCTGCCAAGTATTTTGTTGTCTGGCTTTATGTTTCCCCGGGAAACAATGCCGAAATTGATCTATCTCATCGGCCAAGTGCTACCTTTGACCTATTTTTTAGAAATCTTACGAGCAATAATTCTCAGAGGTGCGGGACTCAGCCAACTCTGGACTACTACCATCTTGTTATTATTCTTAACAATTTTGATATGCTCAATGTCGATTTTAAGATTCCGTAAGAAGATGGATTAAGCCGAAATTATTTAAACTTGAAAGAAGGACTTTGCGTGGACAACAACGCTAAAACTACCAGTTGCAAATCGCAAGCCATGGAGTATAAACCAGGCATCTTTACCACACTTAAACCTGCCCAAATCCTCGTGCTTGGCTTTGGGACGATTATTTTGATCGGTGCTATCTTACTTACCTTGCCTGCTGCGACTACCAATGGACTGGGCTTATCTTTTATAGACGCAATCTTTGAAGCAACTTCGGCTGTTTGTGTGACAGGTCTGGTGGTAGTAGACACCGGAACTGCTTTGACACCACTGGGACAAACAGTAATTATTGTTTTAATTCAGGTCGGTGGGCTCGGATTTATGGCTATGGCCACACTATTTTCAATCATGCTAGGTAAGAGGATTGGTTTGCGGGAACGACTCTTGATTCAAGAGTCCTTAAACCAAGTATCTATTCAAGGCGTGGTTAAGTTAACAAAGTACATTATTTTCGTAACCTTCGGGATTGAGGGAGTTGCGGCCATAATCTTAACGCTAACATGGTTAGACGACCTTGGCTGGCCCAAAGCCTTTTATTATGGATTATTTCATTCCATCAGTGCCTTTTGTAATGCCGGCTTTGACTTGTTCGGGGGATTTCGGAGTTTAACAGGTTATAGCAGTAATCTCGTTGTCAACTTAGTAATCATGTCGCTTATCACACTAGGTGGTATTGGTTTTATCGTTATTTTAGAAGTCTATCAAAGAAGGCGCTTTAGCAAATTTTCTTTACATACCAAGGTAGTCCTAACTATCTCTGCATTTCTCGTGCTTGCTGGTGCCATTAGTATATTTATCTTAGAGTATCATAATCCGAAAACCCTGGGTAGCCTTGGACTAGGTGGGAAGATCCTGCCCTCGTTTTTCCAGTCGGTAACGCCTCGAACAGCAGGTTATAATACACTTGACTTAGCAGGGTTAAAAACTGCTACACAATTCCTCTTAATAATTCTAATGTTTATTGGTGCTTCGCCAGGTTCTACAGGTGGAGGTATTAAGACCACCACTTTAGGTTCCCTGCTGGCCGCCAGTTGGGCAGTTATTAATGGTAAAGAGGATGTTGAGCTATTTAAGCGTCGTCTCTCTAATGTTTCAATCTTTAAGGCACTCTCGGTTGTTATTGCTGCCGGCTTATTAGTTACTGTGGTGGCAATGATTCTTTCAATAACTGAACAGACGGATTTTATCATTGTTTTATTTGAAACGGTTTCCGCTTTTGGTACTGTTGGCTTAACCTTGGGTCTAACTACAAAATTAAGCTTTGTAGGCAAACTACTAATCTCCATGACGATGTTTATGGGACGGGTTGGGCCTTTGACTCTGGCAGTTGCTTTAGCTCAACGAAATAAGAAGACACTAATTAGACAACCTGAAGAAAAAATCCTTATTGGTTAGTCACAACAAAGGAGGTTGATACCTTGAGACAATTTGCAGTAATTGGTTTAGGGCGGTTTGGTTCCAATATGGCTATCACATTACACAATATGGGACATGAGGTTTTAGCTATTGATGAAGACGAAGACAAGGTACAAGCAATCATGGATAAGGTTACCCATGCTGTCCAGGCTGATGCCTTAGATGAAGAGGTTATTAAAGCTCTCGGTCTAAGAAATTTTGATATCGTGATTGTGGCAATCGGGGTAGATATCCAGGCAAGTATCTTAGTCACAGTTATGCTAAAAGACTTAGGCGTGAAATATGTAGTAACCAAGGCAATGACAGAGTTACATGGCCGGGTTTTGGAACGAGTTGGGGCTGACCGAGTAGTTTATCCCGAACGGGATATGGCAGTTCGAGTTGCTCAGCAACTAGTCTCAGGTAACATTCTCGATTATATCGAACTGTCACCTGAATATCGTATTCTTGAGATGATGGCCCCTGTCGATTATCTTGGGAAAGACCTTGCAGAGATTGATTTAAGGAACAAACACAAAATCAGTCTCATGGCCATAAAACGTGGTGACGATATCATTGTGGCTCCTGGTGGGTTAGAAGTGATTCAGGCAGGAGATATCTTAGTTGCCATCGGAAGTACCAAAGACTTAAGGAAACTGCATAGTGAAAAAGAATAATAACACAGTTTGCTAATCTTCTATGGCTGCTAGGTCACACTTAGGCAATTGCTGCGTATAATATAACTAGGCAAATTGTCTTAAGTG
This sequence comes from uncultured Eubacteriales bacterium, assembly GCA_964551785.1. Taxonomy (GTDB): domain Bacteria; phylum Bacillota; order Carboxydocellales; family JAJZTU01; genus CAZKEO01. The sequence goes on from CAZKEO010000345.1 coordinate 2,802, forward strand.
AGGTGAAAGCATTGGTCATGCAGTTCCGGCGCAAAAAACGCCACCATAGCAATGACCGGATTAATCTGTTAAATCTGCTGGAACAGGGGCAGTCAAACCCAGCAACTAACCTCAATCTTATCGAAGAAGAGCTGGAAGAAAAGCTTAAAAAATGTAGCAGGGCAGCCAATGATTTTGCCGATAAAGGCTTACAATGGCGGATTAATGAAATCTTTAATGAACTTGACAATTTAGTTGGGCTTAATAATGTGAAAGCACTGATGCGAGAAATCTATGCCTTTGTAAAGATACAGAGGCGACGTCAGAAAGAAAAATTGCTGACCGAACCAACTGTGCTAC
>CAZKEO010000346.1:0-3138 GCA_964551785.1 uncultured Eubacteriales bacterium
CCAACAAATCCTCGTAGGTCCTAGTCGTTTATTGCTTAAGATTGCCACAGCCGTTGCCTTAACGATAACAGCGATTATCTGCCTGTTTACGCTTTCCTATGCTAATGTAAGTTACCTGGCAGGCATGTCAGGAGATAATTATATTGTGGAAGGTGGTTATTGGGACCATCGGTTGAATCCTGGTGAGATGGGGGCATTTTTCTATTTTAGTGCAGTGACCTATTTTTCACTGGGTTATGGTGATTATCTTCCCCGAGGAATGGTCATGATAACTCTGATTTACCTAGAAGCCTTGCTGGGATATATCAATGCAGGTATCCTAATTGCCTATGCCTTTAATTTGTTTACCAAACTTTATAAGTGAATTCTTTCGAAGTTTTGGAGGGTTTTAGTGGGACAGGGCAGAATATGAATGTCGAAATTAATTACCAGAGGCTAGCTAAATGGAGGTAAGCATGGTACATATCGTCTTAGTGGAACCAGAAATTCCTCAAAACACAGGAAATATTGCTCGCACCTGTGCAGCAACAGGCTGTTGCCTACACCTAATCAAGCCACTGGGCTTTTCAGTTGATGATCGACAGCTAAAAAGGGCCGGCTTGGACTATTGGCATCTTTTGAATATTCATTATCACGACAGCTTTGAGGAGCTCCAGGGTTGTTATCCAAGGGGGCAGTTCTTTTTTGCAACTACTAAAGGGGGGCGTGTCTACAGCGAATTTCAGTATCCCCCGGAGGCGTTTTTAGTCTTCGGTAAGGAAACAAAAGGCCTTCCGGCGACCCTGCTGGTCGAAAATCCGGAGGCCTGTTTAAGAATACCAATGCTTGATGATGCTAGGTCACTAAACCTCTCTAATGCTGTCGCAGTAGTGGTTTATGAAGCCCTGCGCCAACAAGCTTTTTGCGGCTTAAGGTAACACCCTTAACTTAGTTGGTTTGTTCCAAGTCAGTTTCGTAAGTGGGAAGCGGACAGGAAGTAATGATCGCCAGAGATTCCGAATAATGTAAGACCTGGTAACCAGCAGTTGCAAAAGCTACCAGCAGCTCAGCAGGCTTATCTACCTGCAGTTTAAGCACTAATTCCTGCTGAAAAGTCACGAGTTTTAGAATCACTGCATTGTGTTTATCTAGCAGTTGGACAAGTTCAGCTAGGAAGCCTTTTTGATGTTGGTAGCTCAGCGTAACCCGTAAGCCGGTTAGGCCAATCCCAAGGACATTAATGAAAGAGCGTAGGACATCATTGTCACAAATAATACCTGTAACCTTAGTGTTTTCAAGTACTGGCAGGCAGACAATCTTACATTGTTGCATAATTTGAGCTGCTGCTTCAATCGTGTCCTCTGCCCTGATGCTCAAGGGAGTTTTATCCATAACCGTTTTTACGGGGGTTCTAGAGAGTAACGTTTTTTCATAATTGTTGAGCTGCTTGCGGGGGAAAACCTTCAGTAGGTCGCTTTCCGAAACTAGTCCTACTAAGCTTCCCGTAGAGGTGACCACCGGCAAATGACGGATGTGGTTAATCTTCATCAATTCGAGTGCTTGCCCGACGTGAAAATCCTGCTGTATGGTAATTACCGGTGTTGACATGATAGTGTTAACCAGCATCTTATCACCTTCTTTTCGTAAGTTTAAAACTTGTGTTCGAATAATTCGACATTACCCAGAAGATATCCTGTTTTTTAAGGAGCTAGATATTTATGAAGGAAAAAATCCGTTTTGGCACGGCTGGTAATCCTGAAGCCTTTTATACCGCGGGTCACAAGTCATCAGTTGAGATGCCCCGGTTTTTGGCTGCCCAAGGTTTGGATGCTTATGAATATCAATGTAGTCGGGGAGTAAGGATTTCGCAACAGTTAGCGGAAAAAATTGGTGATGAGGCTGTTCAGCATAATGTCGCCTTAAGCATCCATGCCCCTTATTACATTAACCTAGCTAGTAATGATCCCACCATCCTGGCCAGTTCAAAAGAACACCTCTTGAAGTCAATCCAGGCTGCTATCTGGATGGGTGCAACCACAGTTGTCTTTCATAGCGGTGGGGTGGCCAAAGTTGTACGCGAAACAGCTCTAGAACAAGCTAAAACAATCTTGTTGGAAGTCTTAGCCACCTCTTACGACCGGCTAGGGCCGCATCAGGTTTGTTTAGCGCCAGAGACGATGGGTAAAAAGAACCAGTTAGGGAATTTGGAAGAAGTTGTGGAGTTATGCTCGGGGGTTCCGCAACTACGTCCAGCCATCGACTTTGGGCATCTCAATGCACTCTACCAAGGTCAGTTAGATAACCGGGAAGCAATGGGCAAGGTTTTGGATCAGCTTGCACAAAAGCTCGGACAGCAAACAGTGCAGAATTTCCACAGCCATTTCAGTCCCATTGAATTTACCGCTGCCGGTGAAAAGAAACACTGGACCTTATTGAATCCGGAATATGGCCCGGATTTTGCTAACTTAGCCTACCACTTAGCTTTACGCAAATTAACACCGACTATTATTTGTGAATCTGCAGGTCGGCAGTCTGAGGATGCAGTTGCCTATTTGCGCAGTTACCAGGACTTTCTGGAAAATTCCACTAAAATCCTCCCAGATGTGTCGATATAGGAAGGAATCGTAAATAAGTTGTCGAATAACTTTTATTATGGTTATTTTTGAAGCGCCCAAGGAGAGGATTAAGTGGAAATGAACTTGCTGAAGAAGTTTTCTGTATTAAGTTTTCTAGTAATCTCTACATTGGGAATGATTCTGGGATATACATTTAGTAGCTATTTTCAACAACAAGTAGTCATGGTATCAGCTGAAAGGACAGCAGATACTGTGAAAATATTAATTTCCTACTCTTTACGTCAGGAAGATTTCGTGGGCACGATGAGTGAAGAGCGCTACCAGCAACTCTATACCGTCCTAGAGGGGAATGTTTTAGCAGATGAAATTAAGCGCATCAAAGCACAGCTACCTGAACATAAATCTGAAATAAAAGAATTCTCAAAATGGCATTTTATCCCCCCCTGCAAATTGAACATCATTCAATATCAGCAGGATATTTATACCGTTTATTTAGGTAAAAAACACGATAAACATTTAGGTCAAGGTGGCTTTGGTAAAGTAAAAATTATTCAAAATTCAGCAACCGGTGAAAGGGGCGCTA
>CAZKEO010000347.1:0-3128 GCA_964551785.1 uncultured Eubacteriales bacterium
AGCTAAAAGCACGACCGAAAGGTGTTAGCGACTCATGAACGTTTTTTTAAGTAGTCCGGAGGAGTTGCGCCGGACCTGTTATGACATGGTGAGGGTATTTTATCCGGATGCTATTTTTACTAAGGCCCTTGCGGGGGCCGATTTTGCTATTAGCATAACTCCAACGCTGACAGGTGACCAAGTTAGTGTGGTGGCGAGCCAATATCAGGTTAGAACAAATCAAGCAGACACAGTAATAAGCAACTTTACTGCTACAGATCATTGCTTTCAAGGCGAAGTCTTCCACAATGCTCAGAAAAGGGTAGCGAAGTTAGCCATCAAAGGCTTGCTCGAAGCGAGTACTGGGAGAGAGGTTGGGCCTTGGGGTATCTTGACTGGCATCAGGCCAACTAAAATTGTGCACCGGGTGCTGGATCTAGGTTGGTCAGCAGCACAGGTAGCTAGTTTTTTGCAAACCCATTATGCTCTAAGTCCAGCAAAAAGTCAGCTGCTGCTAGAAATCACCCAACTCCAACGGCCTTTTCTCCATGCTCCGCAAGAGGCCGCAAAATTGGTGAGCATTTATCTGGGAATTCCTTTTTGTCCGACAAGGTGTGTTTACTGTTCTTTCCCAGCCACTAGTCTGCAACGTCATCGCCACTGGGTAGAACCCTTTGTGGCCGCTTTGTTGCTGGAAATCCAGGCTATTGGTGAAGCTCTCCGGCAACAAGGATTACAGGTGGAAACCATCTATATTGGCGGGGGGACGCCCACGAGCTTACCAGTAGCTAAACTGGACCAAATTCTGCAAGCAGTGGATAGTTGCTTGCGGACTGCCGAAACCAGGGAATACACAGTTGAGGCTGGACGGCCGGATACTTTGTCGTTGGAGATGCTCCAACTGCTCAAAGACCATCGTATTACTCGACTAAGTATTAATCCCCAGTCCATGAACGCTCAGACCTTGCAGGCCATTGGTAGGGCTCACAGCCCGCAAGAGGTGGTTCAAGCGGTAGAGAATGCTAGGAGACTGGGTTTTGATAATATTAATATGGATTTAATTGTGGGTTTACCCGGTGAGGGTCTTGCAGAGGTACAGCATACCTTGCAGCAACTCCAACCCTTGCAACCAGAAAATCTCACTGTTCATACGCTCGCCCTCAAACGAGCTGCGACCTTAACCGCTAAGTTAAAAGGCTATCCAACAGTCAAACAACTCGCCGGAAGTGGGGAACTTAAGGACATAGCTGACGGTACAGAAGTAAATAGCTTCGCTGATAGTGCGGAAGTAAGTGCCATGCTCGCGTTAACTTATCAGCAGGCCCGTTCTGCGGGACTGAGGCCCTACTACCTGTATCGTCAGAAGCAGATGCTAGGGAGTTTGGAGAATGTAGGCTTTGCTAAACCGGGCTTTGAAGGTATCTATAACATCCAGATGATGGAGGAACGTCAAACCATCATTGGCTTAGGTGGGGGTTCGGCCTCGAAGTGGGTTAACTGTCAAGATTGGTCACTGGAGTCGAGCTATAACCCGAAAGATCCCCAATATTATTTCCAAAGAATTTCCGAGCTAATTCAGAAGAAACAAGAACGCATCCAGGCGTTAGAGCCAGGGCAATAAGGGGCTAGTTCCATGAAAAAAACATTAATTTTCAAATTAGGCATAATAGCTATAGGGGTACTCGTTGTAAGTGGGGCTTGGGCAGGAGGCTATCTCCGTTGGCCAGGTTCCACCCGTTGGCCAGATTCCCCTCCAACTGAGCAGTACCGTCTAGTGCAGTTAACTGTAGGAGAAATGCAAACCAATTGCTACATCTTAGGGAGTAAGCAGACAGGTGCAGGCTTAATTATTGACCCGGGTGCTGAACCAGCCCGAATCTTAGCCAAGGTAGCTGAACTGGGCTTGCAGGTTAAGTATATCGTCTTGACCCATGGCCATATTGACCATATCGGGGCTTTAACGGAAATACGCCAAGCGACTGGAGCTCCCGTGCTAATCCAAGCCGAGGATGCACCAATGTTAACTGAGGCCAGTAAAAATCTTTCCCAACAGTTTGGCCAAAGCCAGACCTTTGCCCCTGCAGAGCAATTGCTGAAAGCAGGAGCAATCCTGGAATTAGGTGAGTTGAAGCTAAAGGTTCTACACACTCCAGGTCACACCCCGGGCAGTATTTCCTTGCTGAGCGAGGGGAAAATATTTTCCGGTGATACCTTATTTAAAAGTGGGGTAGGGCGTACTGACTTCCCAGGAGGTTCCCAGGAAGAACTTAGTAAATCTCTCAAGGAACAGCTACTTCCGCTCCCTGAGACTACTGAGGTTTATCCAGGGCATGGGCCAACTACCACCATTGGAGCAGAACGCTTGTTGAACTAAACAAAGAGTTAATAAATTATGCAAGTAGTTATTTAATTAAGCAAGGAAAGGGTGTCAAATCATAAATGTCTGGCGCAGCTGATTTTTTAAATAATAATAGTATCATGCAGCTTTTAACAGTGCTAGCAGGTTTAGTAGTTACGGTAGCCCCTTTAGCGTATTTAACTCGTAAATTAAAGCGTAAACCTAAGGGTTGGTAATTTTTAGTCTGTGTTGACAAATCTCCAGCGATTTTGTACAATTTAACAAGAATTAGCTTCAAACAAAATTATGCTCAAACAAAGGCAAGGAACAGGAAAGTACATATCCCAGCCTATTACAGGGAGGAGATGCCCTAGACTGCAAGCATCTTTATTAGGCCGGTATGGAAAGACACCTGGGAGCTGGTGACCGAAATGATAGTAGGTTCACCCGGTAGCAACCGTTATATGCATAAAGTGGGATGACAATAGTCGTCCAACCAGGGTGGTACCACGGGAAAGTAAATCCTCTCGTCCCTGATGATGTGTGGAACATTATCAGACGGAAGGATTTTTTTAATTATCGGTTGTGGGAAGAGTTCGAAGGAGGTTTATCATGTTAATCACTAGGCCTAGGGGAACCAATGATTTTTTAAATGAGGCTGTACATAAGTGGCAGTATCTCGAAGCGGTTATCCGAGAGGTTTGCCGGGAATATGGCTATGGCGAAATTCGTACCCCTATATTTGAACATACAGAGCTATTTCAGCGCGGAGTAGGGGATACCACGGATATTGTCGATAAGGAAATGTATA
>CAZKEO010000348.1:0-3115 GCA_964551785.1 uncultured Eubacteriales bacterium
TGTTAGTACGTGGAACGAGGGTACTTTTAGAATGTGTTGGCCAGACTGACGTACTGGTGGACCTGTCGGGCAACAACAAGCATGTTAGCAAAAGTGTACCTATCAGGGTCATGGATGCAGAAGGTAATATGATCGCCGATAAAAGTTTGCAAGTGACACCTGCTGGTGTAGAAGTATTTGTCCCAGTGGTTAAAAAGCTCCCGACCAAGGTGGTAGAGGTGCGGCCGGTCTCAATTGGTAAACCGGCGACAGGATACCGGGTGGCCAAGGTAGTTTTCGACCCCGAAACGGTTACTGTCTCTGGGCCAGAGAACATCTTAAACCAGACCAGTTTCTTGGAAACTGAGACAATTAACATCGAGGGTGCTAAAAAAGACGTGGTCAAAGAAGTACGACTACTAGGCCATCAGGAGCTTTCCTGGTCAGGTAATGATAAGGTCAAAGTCGTCATCAAGATTGAGGCGCTACCCTTGCCGACCAACACTCAGAAGGTTGATATTGAGTTGAGGAATTTACCGAAAGGTAAATCTGTGAAAGTTTTTCCTGCCCAAGCTCAGATTGACTGGACCCAAAAAGGAGACTTGAAAGAGCTGGCTGTTTGGGTTGATTTAGCAGGTTTGCCGGTAGGTTCGCATGATTTGCCTATCCAGGTTTCCTTGGCACCAGGAGCGAAGCTTTCCAAAGTACAACCCTTAACAATCCGGGTAGATATCCAGGAAACAGTAACTACAGAGTAAAGATAAATAACGCTAAGGATAGAATGTAGCAGAATTGATTGGATGAGGTGATCCTCCTATGACAATCCGAGTGAGTGGCTTAAAGCTACCTCTAGACCAGGATACCGTACAATTACCAGTACTGGTGGCCAAAACACTTGGTACTCCACCAGCTAATATCATAGATTGGGTAATTATCCGTCGTTCTGTTGATGCCCGTAAGAAAGATCAAGTCTATTTTGTTTATGCTGTGGAAGTTACCCTCCAACAGGGTGAAGAGAAAGTGCTAGCTAAACACCGCAATAACCCTGCAATCCTCCAGGTGAAAGCAGTAGAACCAGGTCCAGCCTTACCTCCGGCTAGAAGCCTAGACTTCCGGCCGATTGTGGTCGGTGCTGGGCCTGCGGGAATTTTTGCGGCCCTAACTCTAGCTGAACAGGGCTACCAGCCGTTGGTCTTAGAACAAGGGCAGGATGTCGTTACCAGAGCGCTCGAAGTGGAGCACTTTTGGACTAGTGGTGAGTTAAAGCCCCTTTCTAATGTCCAGTTCGGGGAAGGCGGGGCAGGGACCTTTTCAGATGGAAAGCTCACTACCAGGATTAGTGACCGCCGAATTGATTTAGTATTACAGGAGATGGTGGAAGCTGGTGCGCCAGCAGAAATTCGCTATCTACACAAACCACATGTTGGGACAGACCGCCTGAAAACTGTAGTAGCTAATTTGCGGCAAAGGCTGATTGCAGCTGGCGGGGAAGTGCGTTTTGGTGCTCAAGTTACCCAAATCTTCTTCGAACGTGGTCAGGTCAGCGGGGTTGAAGTAAGCAGTGCAGATCACAAAACAGTGGAGGAAATTGCTACTCAGGCCGTCATTTTAGCACTAGGTCACAGCTCGCGAGACACCTATCGCATGTTAGCCAGCCAAGGTGTGGCAATGCAGGCCAAGGCCTTAGCCATCGGGGTTCGGATTGAGCATCCTCAAGAGTTAATTGATCAAGCTCAGTACGGCCAATTTGCCGGCCATCCCAAGCTGGGGGCAGCCGATTATCAGCTAACTTACCAGAATCAGGAGTTAGGGCGCTCAGCCTATACCTTCTGTATGTGTCCAGGTGGACAGGTGGTGGGTGCAGCTTCGGGCCTAGGACAAGTAGTTACCAATGGGATGAGTAATTATGCGAGGGAAACCGCTTTTGCTAATAGTGCCTTAGTAGCTTCGGTTACTCCTAAGGATTTTCACAGTGAGGATGCCTTGAGCGGGCTGGAATATCTCGAAAAGTGGGAACAGGCAGCCTTTAAGCTAGGAGAGAGTGATTATAGCGCTCCAGCCATGGCTGTCGGGGATTTTTTAAGCGGACAAAAGCCCAGTGAACTACCAGCAGGGATGGGAACTTACCGTCCAGGCCTAAAACCAGCTGATTTAGCAAGCTGTTTGCCAGACTATGTTGCAGAAATGCTGGAAAAAGCTATAATAGATATGGGAAGAAAATTACGCGGCTTCGATTCTGCGGGAGCGTTGTTAACCGGGGTCGAAACTCGTACCTCGGCACCAGTGAGGCTGCTGCGGGGTGCAGATTTGCAAGCTGAAGGCTTGGAGGGACTGTATCCAGCAGGAGAAGGAGCTGGTTATGCAGGCGGAATTATGAGTGCTGCGGTAGATGGAATTAAAGTAGCTGAGGCGGTCATCCGCCAACTGGGCAGGCTTTAGCTGCCCGAGCAGGAAAGGGGTAGAGACAGTGGGAGAACTATTTGGAACCGATGGAGTACGGGGAGTCGCTAATCAGGAGCTGACCCCAGAATTAGCCTATCAATTAGGCCGAGCAGGTGCTTATGTTTTGGCCAAAGACCATCCATCGGCACAAATTGTGATTGGCAAAGATACTAGGATTTCTGGTGATATGTTAGAAGCGGCTTTAATTGCAGGAATTACCTCTGTAGGTGTGAATGTCCTCAAGGTAGGAGTGCTTCCGACCCCAGCAATTGCTTTACTAACGAGGGAATTAGGAGCCCAAGCTGGAGTGGTAATCTCTGCTTCGCATAATCCAGTAGAAGATAACGGCATTAAATTTTTCTCCGGCACAGGCTATAAACTGCCTGATGAAGTGGAGTTAGAAATTGAAAAATACATCTTAAACAAAGAACTGGACCAATTACCGCGTCCTACCAGCGAAGGGGTCGGGCGGGTGAAGCAGATTAATGATGCTTTGGACCGGTATGCCCAATTTCTGAAGGATACTTTAGAGGTTAACTTCACGGGTATTAAGGTGGTAGTGGACTGTGCCAACGGAGCAGCTTACCAGGTAGCACCTCGCGTCCTACGGGAACTGGGAGCTGAAGTTATTGCGATCCATCATCAACCAGATGGCACCAATATTAATGACGAATCTGGTTCCACCCATCCAGAA
>CAZKEO010000349.1:0-3106 GCA_964551785.1 uncultured Eubacteriales bacterium
GGGCAAGGAGGGGATGGGGCAGTAATGATTGAACATACTATGGAACTAGATTGGACTACAGCGGCTATCCTGAGGGCAGTCGCACCCGGGGAAAACGTTATTCAAGCTGGGGAAGATGTCCGGGCAGGTGAGCAGGTGCTCCCAGCTGGCCAACAGCTACGTCCCCAAGATTTAGGGGTGTTGGCTGGGATTGGAATAGTAGAACCAGCGGTATTTGCTAGACCAAAGGTAGGCATTATTTCTACAGGCGATGAATTGGTGGAGCCAAGTCAGCTCCCGCTTCCAGGCCAAGTTAGGGATATTAATTCATATACATTATATGGCTTAGTACAAGCCAGTGGAGGACAAGGGAAGCTTTATGGAATTATAGCTGATGATTATGCGGAGCTCTTTCTGCAAGTAGCACTGGCTCTGGAGGAGAATGATATCGTAGTGATTTCAGGTGGGAGTTCGGTTGGCACTAGGGATGCCACTGCGAAAGTTATTGCTGCCTTAGGTGAGCCAGGAGTATTAGTTCATGGAGTTTCGGTTCGGCCTGGCAAGCCTACGATCATCGGAGTACTTGGAGCGAAGCCAGTTTTTGGTTTGCCGGGACATCCTGTCTCAGCGATGGTTATTTTCGACTTGTTGATTAAGCCGGTCATTAAACATTTCCACGGGTTGAGACCAGGTCAGCCGGAAGCTTTGCTAAAGGCTAAATTAAGCCAAAATGTGGCTTCAGGTCCGGGGAGAGAAGGCCATGTTCGCGTAGTTTTAGAGGAACGTGCTGATGGTCTTTGGGCAGTACCTGTGCTTGGCAAAGCCGGTTTGATAACTACCATGGTAAAGGCCGACGGTATCTTTTGTATACCTTTAGATAAAGAGGGTGTGATGTCAGCCGAGACAGTTGAGGTAAGGCTGTTTTAACGCCAAGGTTAGGCTTATTTCATAAATAGGGAAACATCAGGGTTGGTTTTTGATGATAGAGTAGGGTTAATAACCTTGGGGGAGGTTACTAACTCACAAGTAAAGCTGTTTTACAAGAAGGAGTAGTTTAGGGGGAATTTTTTTGGGGAAGCGCACTGTTTATCTGGATAATTTGAACCTGGAAGAGGCGCGCGAAAAGTTTATGTTGAAGGTCTATGCCAATCAGGAGAGTTCTGCCCGAAAATCAGAGCTAATCCCAGTAGATAAGGCTTTAGGGAGGGTGACCGCAGGTCCAGTCTATGCCAAAATTTCCTCACCCCACTACCATGCCTCGGCGATGGATGGGGTAGCTGTACAGGCTCATGACACAGTAGGGGCCAGAGAAACCAATCCAATTAGGTTGCGCTTAGGTGAACAGGCCTTTTATGTAGATACCGGTGATCCGTTACCAGCGGGTTGTGATGCTGTGGTAATGATAGAAAATGTCAACAAATATTCGCTGGAGCAATCGGCCGGGGAGCATCATGAATATGTCGAGATTATTGCCTCTGTTGCCCCCTGGCAGCATATCCGACCAATTGGGGAAGATTTGGTAGCTACGGAGATGATATTGCCCGGTAGTCACCAGCTTGGGCCCTTTGATTTGGGTGCTTTGTTAGCTGGTGGGATCGGTGAGGTAGCGGTTAAAAAGCTACCCAAGGTTGGGGTGATTCCTACGGGGACAGAATTAGTTGAACTTGGGACGAAACTTCAACCGGGTAGCATCATCGAATATAATTCCAGGGTGCTAGCTGGAATGGTTACCCAGTGGGGAGCAGAAGCGGTTAGATATCCGATTGTCATTGATGATTACGATTTAATTAAAAATGCTGTCGCTAAGGCGGCTCGAGAAAATGACATCGTGTTAATAAATGCTGGATCTTCGGCTGGTTCGGAGGATTTTACGGCAGCGGTGATTGCTGAGCTAGGTGAACTAATTTGTCATGGGGTGGCGATTAAACCGGGCAAACCGGTAATCCTAGGGATTGTGGCTGGCAAGCCCATTGTGGGTGTGCCGGGCTACCCAGTCTCGGCTGCAATAACCTGTGATTTGTTTGTTAAACCTGTAGTGGAGATTTTCACTGATCGACCGGTGGAACCCAGACCACGCTTACAAGCCATTTTATCCAGGCAGGTGGTCTCACCCCTGGGACAGGAAGAATTTGTGCGAGTTAAGTGCGGTAGAGTCGGGGATAAGTTTGTGACGACACCGATCGCCAGAGGTGCCGGTATCATTATGTCATTAGTTCGAGCTGATGGGATCTTACGTATCCCTCGTCTCAGCGAAGGTTATTCGGCCGGAAAAGCAGTTGAGGTAGAGTTGTTTAGAACCCCAGAGGCAGTAGCCAAGACTTCTGTTGTAGTAGGTAGTCACGACATTACTCTGGATTTGTTAGCCAATCAGCTGGCTTTGGATTTTCAAGGGTGGAACCTGGCTTCGGCTCATGTGGGGAGTTTGGGAGGATTGCTAGCTATTCGGCGGGGTGAGGCTCATCTGGCTGGAGTGCATTTACTAGATCCTGAGTCCGGGGAATATAACGTGCCCTACCTGACCAAATACTTGAACAAAACCCCAGTAGTTTTGGTCAATCTAGTCTATCGGGATCAAGGGCTAATAGTGCCCAAGGGTAACCCGTTAGGTATTAGCGGTTTAGCGGATTTAGCCGGTGGGAAAATTCGCTACATCAACCGCCAAAGAGGTGCGGGGACAAGGATTTTATTGGATTATGAGTTGGGTAAACTGGGTATCAAGCCCGAAACGATCACGGGCTATGAACGAGAAGAATTTACCCACCTCGGGGTAGCGGTAGCAGTAGCTGCAGGCAGTGCGGATACGGGCTTAGGAATCTTGGCTGCTGCCAAAGCGTTAGAGTTAGATTTTATCCCGGTGGAACGGGAACGCTATGATTTGCTAATCCCGGAGGAATTCTGGGACTCTCCCTATGTCCAGAACTTACTGGAAATCAGGGTCCGGGAGAAGTTTCATGCGGAGTTTCACGCTTTAGGTGGTTATGACACCAAGGATATGGGCAAAATCATGTTTGCCACTGACCGTGTGACGGTTAAATCCGAGGGGGAGATTGAATGCGCGATCAAGGTGGACGGCAAATTAATTACATGCGAACCTCTGTAATTGAGCGATGTGACTTTGACTGCCTGT
>CAZKEO010000350.1:0-3086 GCA_964551785.1 uncultured Eubacteriales bacterium
TCACGGGCTTGGGCGTATTCAGCAACAGAAATTCCAAAAATATCATAACGATTGATGATTCTGACTTTATCCAGACCCTGAATACCGAGATTTTCTCGTAAATCTAAATAAAAGCTGCGGGCTTCCACCGCAAATTCGGGTTTCTTTTCTACATAGATTCGGCGTACATCACTCAAGGCTAATACCTCCCCTACTGTACTTTACAATTTGATTGTATCATAATACAATTAATAAGAGTATTTAATATTACTAATAGGAATGATAAGCATGGCTTATTTCCCTTCTTTCACAAAAGTAACTCTGTACTTGAAGTGTATTTAACGATTTCAGTGAGGTGGAGCATGGATATTAGTTTTGAGTTATACAAAGTTTTTTATCACGTTGCCAAAAGTCTGAGCTTTTCGGCAGCAGCTACTGACTTATATATTTCCCAGTCTGCAGTAAGTCAATCAATTAAACTGCTGGAGGCAAAGCTAAAATGTCAACTTTTCCTCAGACATACCAAGCAAGTCAAGTTGACACCAGCAGGTGAACTGCTTATGAAGCAAATCGAACAAGCCTACCACTTCATTAAAGCTGGGGAGCGAGCCTTAGCTGATTTACAATCTTTAAAGCAAGGTGAAGTGCGAATCGGCGCAACCGACACCATCTGTAAGCACTACCTACTACCCTATTTCCAAAGCTTTATCCAACAGTATCCCCAAATAAAACTCCAGGTTACCAACCGCACTTCACCGGAGTGTCTAGAGTTACTAAAAAAAGGCAGTGTTGATGTGATTGTCATCAACCTGCCTGAACAAGGTGTTTATCCAAATATGAGTGTTACCAAACTGAAAACAATTCAAGATGTTTTCATTGCTGGCAATAATTATGCCCACTTAAAAAACCAACTGATCCCCTTCAAAGCCTTAGAACAATACCCCCTGTTGCTGCTGGAAAAGCATTCGACAACCAGGAACTTTTTGGATAACCTGCTCCAGCAAAACGGTGTTCATGTCAGACCGGAAATTGAACTGGACAGTGTTGATTTATTAATTGAACTAGCTAAAATCGGCTTAGGCATTTCTTTTGTGGTCCAAGATTATCTCGCTGATGAACTTAGCCGGGGTGAGCTCTTTGTGCTCAATATTGAGGAGGAGATACCTCCCAGGTCACTAGGAATCGTGACCAATAGCAACTTTCCCCTACCCCTAGCCGCCCAAAAATTCATGGAATTGTTGGGGTAAGCTTATTCCCGGATCTCAATATTTCCCCAATCGTTTTCAAGTTGGATTCGGCCGTGGCCTTGACCATAGGTCTTTCTCAATGTACGCTGTGGTTCTTGACTCTGATTTGCCTGTTCATCTGCCGTCTGATTAATAAGTTTTTGGCCATTAATTTGAATTTGCCCATCAAGGGTGGTCGCAACTAGTTTTAAATTAGGCTGCTCTGGTAAGTTCACAGTGATTTCAGATTTAGCTGTAACTTTAAAGGTTTCAGAGACTAACTTGGTGGTATCAAGCTTAACTGTGTCTCCATCAATAACTACATTTAGCTTTGCTGGTACTTTGACTAGCAGATTTACTCTTAATTGTCCCAAGCGACCATTAAAAGCTAGAGGTGTCGTATCTATGCTAACTAGACTCGCATTTTGGCTAAGCTGGATGGCAGCCCGTTGACTGCGCAGTTTAGCTTGTTCCTCACTAGAGCCGTATGCTGTTACGGCTTTTTCTATTTCGATATTGTCTGATAAACTGGGCACCGCCCGTAGGTATGCCACAAACAAATAGTCTGACATTAACTTGGTAAGAAGGAGGGAGATAAATAGTGAATAAAAAGGTAGTATTTTTGTTATCAACAGTACTTGGAGTTTCAATAATGTTTGGTGGATTATATGCTACAAATGCTACAGCGGGATGGGATAAAAACACCTTATTATTAATCGATATGTTTAAGGCTAATAAAGGAGTTAAAGAAACCGGTCAGAACAAATTCAAAGTAAATGGTCAGCCTATGACAAAAAAATATTTTGATACGGAAAAAAACTATTATATTTACCTTAACAAAGTTAACGGCAGTCCTATCCCAACAGATAACGAAACAGCGGAAAATGCCCAAAAAATCACAAATTATCTTAACCAAAAATATGACGAGATTAAATCAAAATCCCAAGTGTATTACAATGGTTTTCCAGTGAAAAAAAACCATAGATTCAAACCAAAACGACATAGGCGAGCCCAAAACTTTGCTAAAAAAGTCGAGCTACACAGCAATCTGCCGTAAACCTGCCAGAAGTGGTTGTTTAAATTCCAACTTCCTCTTATCACATGCTTTAACAAACTTGCCTTCCCTAAAATCATCTCCAGTGGTACAGGTTGGTCAAAAGCAAGATTAGCATCACCTTTGGTCAGTACCTCGATGAAACCCTCTTGCTCACGTACTTCCCAACAACGATGGATTACCAAACCTTGCTCCTTTCTGATCAAAAGCAAGTCACCTTTCTGGGGTAATCGAGATTTTAGTGGTTTGATTTCTGCCTTCATCCCAGCAGTAATCAATGGCCACATGCTGGTACCAGTAGCTGTTAGCCAAACCGATTGCCCAGTTTTTAAGGTGTTATCACAAAACAGCTCGAAATATCTCATCTACATTAACTCCTAACTGCTTTGAGTTAATTACTAAAAAGTCATATTTACGGCTTTCATAAAACAATAAAAAAATCTATGGTTAGAAGACCGGCAGTTCGGCTAGCTCATATCCTAGGCTTAGTCGTTAAAAAGCCCTAGGCTTTAGTCCGTAAGTAGTAGCTCTTTCGCTTTTAGGATTGTGATAAATTCCTCCAGGTCCGAACTAGCTTCCGATCGGCTTACGACAAATTCAGTGCAGATTGCCTCTAGTAGCTCCGCCATGGTAGCTTTTGCCTTGGCTTGTTCCCAGATAAAGCTACCTACTTCATTCAGGGCTAACACTTTACCTTTTAGAGGATCCATGATGACCGCTTCACCATCAAGCATCGTGGTGATCATGGTCGGGTTGACACGTAACAAGGTACTCATCCTCTATACACCTCCAAAATGTGTTGTCTTTCTTGAAATGCATGTGATACA
>CAZKEO010000351.1:0-3073 GCA_964551785.1 uncultured Eubacteriales bacterium
GGAGTAGTTTTGCGGAATTGGTGGAGCTAGTTGCCCAACCAAGCTATGCCCAGCTACCAACCGCCGTAGGTTTTTGTATGCTGATTAAGCGGAAGGTGCTTGATGAGATAGGCGTATTTGATGCTGATATCTTTGGCCGGGGCTATGGGGAGGAGAATGAGTTTTGCTGCCGGGCTAGTGAGCGGGGTTACATTCACCTTTTGGATGATGCTACCTTTATCTATCACCAAGGCTCCCGCTCTTTTCAGGACGAAAAACAGGAGTTAATTGCCAAAAACTCGTTGCTTTTAGCAGAACGCTATCCAGACTACTTCTGCAGGGTGCAACAGTTTGTGGAGACGAACCCCTTGTGGGAAATTCAGGATAGAATTAAGCAGGCAATTAAACGAAGTAACCAAAGGTAGCTAGCATATTAAGGCTAACGGGTTCATTCTTTAGGTGTGATTTTCTACTAGTAAGCATATATCTTTTAAGTTAGATATGTTTGCTAATTAAAAAACATTGCATATTTTATTGACTATTGGCATATAATAGAACATAAAAACCTTATTATAGAAGTAATTTTGAGTGCTTGACAGCTTAGTCGAATGGCATTATACTAGAGATGTACCAGAAGATTTGCTCATAGAGCGTGAGCAAGTAAATAAAAAGAAAGCTCAATAGAAGATTTGCTCATAGAGCGTGAGCAAGTAAATCAAAAAAAAGCTCACTTAGAAGATTCTCAGCTCCGCTATTTTAGCGGGGCTGTTTTCTTGCACAAGGGAGGGATAGTAATAAAATTTGTTTTTTTAACACCAAAATTTTATCAAGACTATGCACATTGCCCTGAAATGGAACAGAAGCAGAATAGACCATATAATCTAGTTTTAGCCAGGGTTCAAAGTTTGGATTTTGCGATACCACTTCGGTCAAATATTAATCACGAACACGTTGTTTGGAGTGATATGCCCCAAAAGTGCGGTTTAGATTTATCAAAAGCAGTTATTATTACGGACACTAATATTTATATTGATTGGAATAATAAACCAAGAATCAGACAAAATGAATTTAATGCCCTTAAGGGAAAGGAGCATTTTATTGCTCAACGTATGGACAAGTATATTAGAGATTACATCAAAGCATTAGGAAAACAACACTTGCCCGACCAGCAACTATTGGTAAAGTTTTCAACCTTGCAGTATTTTCATAATGAGCTTGGACTTCTAGTCCCCGTGGCAACCCTCTAGAGTATCATACGTTTTTCAAAAATACTTAAAAACCAGAAGGGTTGTCCTTTTTTTTGACAGCCCTTCTGGTTTTTAGCTAGGTAAATATTTGCCTAGCTTTTGTGCTGTTAAAACCATCTAGCATGTATTAACAAACCTAGGTCTGGTCCCTGTTCCGGTTTAGAAGCTTCTCACGGAGAGCAATAGCAGCTCTTAGCTTAAATGGGCAATACAAAGCACCCCGGCCGTCAGGACGTCGGCCGCCTTTGCGGTGGTCATGGACGACCACTCGCAAAGGTTTGGGTGCTTTTATTAGCCCATTAAGCTTTAGAGCTGCTTTGAACGCAGTGGAAGACTTCGGACCGGAACAGGGACCAGACCGGCAAAGCCATGCTCAGATGACCCCATATTAAAATTGGACGGCAAATTACAACTGAGACTACCAATGCGCCAGCTGCACTTTATTCTGCCCAAACTTTTGATTGACACCACCAACAGCTCGCAGTAAAATATGACTGTATACAAAGTTGACTCTGGTCACAATTACATAGATTCTGATTTGCCACTCAGATTTTGTAACACGTCAGGGGCAGTCAAGTAGGAGGCAGGCATGGAAATAGAACAGAAAGTAGCTAAAAGCCTAGAAAAAAGCCTAGGAAAAAACCTAGAAGATAAACCGTCTAGGCGGGAGCGTAAAAAAGAAGAAACCAAGCAACGGATTTTAGAGGAGGCCTTACAGCTCTTTCAGCAGCAAGGGATTGCCAACACTACGATTGAAGGAATTACCGAAGCTGCGGATATCGGCAAGGGCACCTTTTACAACTATTTTGATAGCAAGGAAGCCGTTATTACCTATTACTTAACCAATGAAACTGATCTGCGCATGCAGCTTGCCAGACCAATACTCCTAGAAATCCCAGATACCAAAAGCCGTTTAGTCTTCATTCTAGAGGGCTGGGTGCAATTTGTGCGGGAACACCGGGAATTGGTAAGAATCCAAATGAGTCAGAGTTTTAAGGACCTACTAGCCTTTAGAAAAGCAGAACATGACCCGATTGGGTTTGATAAATTTTTAGCCGAAATTATCGAATGGGGTCAGGAGATTGGTGATATTCGCAAGGACCTTGCTCCCGCGGATTTAGGGCAATACCTGCAGCTCCTAATTTTCGGACCTGGTTCTTGGTATTGTGCAGTCTCTGAAGAATTTCCCTTAGAAGTAAAAATATCAGAAGCCCTGAGCTTATTTCTAGAGGGTGCTCAAACTGGGGGAGGTAGCGAAATTGAAAGTAACTGAGTTTTCTATAAAGCGTTCTGCCGGAATGACCATGATTATTATGTTATTCATCGTCTTAGGGTTGGTTGGATATTCCAGGCTGGGAGCCGATTTGTATCCTAAGACCGACGTGCCCTTTGTCACAGTTGTCACCCTTTATCCTGGGTCAGGTGCGCAGGAAATCGAATCACAGGTAGTTGACCAAGTAGAAGAAGCAGTTTCCTCCATAAGTGGAGTGAAGAGAATAACCTCCTCTGCCTCGGAAGGTGTTACCTGGACAGTGTTAGAGTTTAGAATGGGTACTGACCTAGATGTAGCAGCTAATGATACCCAGAAAGCCATTGATGCCATAATGTTTAAGCTACCGAAGGATACTGAAAAACCCATCATCCAAAAGGTTGACTTGAATGCTGAGCCAGTATTGACCCTAGCTGTTTCCAGCAATCTACCCCTCACTGAAACCTATCGCGTGGCAAAAGACCGTATTAAGCAGCGGTTAGAGACTATCCCCGGTGTGGCCAAGGTTTCGATTCAAGGTGGTCAAGAGCGGGAAATTCAGGTCAATGTTGATCGCACTAAATTAGAGGCCTATGGG
>CAZKEO010000352.1:0-3066 GCA_964551785.1 uncultured Eubacteriales bacterium
CTTAATCCACCAGGAATTTCGGGAGATGAACTTAAGCTCAGTGGCAGACATCATCCAACGTGGTGGAACTATCCTAAAGACTGCCCGTTGTCAAGAGTTTATGACTCCTGAAGGCAGAAAACAGGCTGTTGATAACTTACATAAGCGGGAGATTGAGGGCCTAGTAGTGATTGGTGGTGATGGCTCCTACCGTGGGGCAAGTGCCCTAACCAGGGAACACAGGATTGCCACAGTGGGCCTTCCTGGCACCATCGATAATGATATACCTTGTACAGACGCTACAATCGGTTTTGATACCTGTCTCAATACCGTGCTCGATGCTATCAATAAAATCAGAGATACCGCCACCTCTCATGAACGTACATTCATCATTGAAGTGATGGGTAGACGTTCAGGCTATATCGCCCTTGAAGCTGGCATCGCAGGCGGTGCAGAATCTATTCTGGTTCCTGAAGTACCCTACAGCTTAGACGATGTGGTCGAAAAGCTAATGCGAGGGCACAACCGAGGCAAACTACATAGTATTATTGTGGTGGCAGAGGGAGCTGGTAAAGTCATGGAGATAGGGGCATACCTTCAGGAGAAAACCGGCTTTGAAACACGAGTTACTATTCTGGGACATCTTCAACGTGGTGGCTCGCCAACTGCCTTTGATCGGGTATTAGCGGCTCGCCTTGGTGCTAAAGCAGTAGAAGTATTAAAGGCAGGGGAGACTGGTAAGGCGGTGGGTATCGCTGCTGGTGAAATACGGGTACATGACATCGACTTCGTGCTGAACCAAACCAAGACCATCAACATGGAATTATACCAGTTAGCAGATATTTTATCGAGATAACGACATTCACGGGAAATATCTTGACCGAGAAGGAGCAGTTTTTACATAGGAGGGAAACAGGATGAGTAGGACTAAAATTGTCTGTACGATTGGACCTGCCAGCGATTCGGTAGAAGTCTTGGCCGAGTTAATTCGGCAAGGGATGAATGTAGCCCGCCTGAACTTTTCTCATGGTACGCATGAAGAACATGGGCGGCGCTTAGCGAATATTCGTCAAGCCGCCTCGGTAGTTAAACTCCCCTTAGCCACTTTATTAGATACCAAAGGACCAGAAATCAGACTGGGTGTTTTGAAAGAAAGTCCCATTGTGCTACAACAAGGCCAGCAGTTTACGCTTACTACTGAGGATCTTGAAGGTGATGGGCAGAAAGCATCTATCAGCTATAAAGAGCTTCCGGAAGATGTCCGACCAGGTAGCTCCATCCGAATTAACGATGGCTTGGTGGGTTTAACTGTGACCTCAGTAGAGGGTAAGGAAATTCACTGTGAAGTGGTTAATGCCGGGGAAATTGGCAGTCGGAAAGGTGTCAACGTACCGGGAGTAGTGGTAAATTTGCCAGCTGTTACCGAGAAAGATATTGCTGACATCAAATTTGCCGTTGAAAATAAGATGGATTTTATCGCTGCTTCTTTTGTCAGGAAAGCTTCTGATGTTTTAGAAATACGCAGAGTATTAGAGGAATTAGGCTCTAATATTGAGATAATCGCTAAGATAGAAAGCCATGAAGGAGTCAACAACATCGATGAAATTCTGAAGGTAGCTGATGCTATCATGGTTGCCAGAGGAGACCTAGGGGTGGAAATTCCTACCGAAGAAGTACCTTTGGTCCAGAAGATGGTCATCGAAAAATGTAATAAAGCTGGAAAACCAGTGGTGACAGCGACTCAAATGCTAGAATCGATGGTTCGCAATCCTCGTCCCACCAGGGCAGAAGCTAGTGATGTCGCCAATGCGATTTTTGATGGTTCAGATGCCATTATGCTGTCAGGTGAAACTGCAGCTGGCAAGTATCCGGTTGAAGCAGTCCGTACGATGGCATCGATAGCGACAAGGGCTGAAACCGCCTTGCGCTACGAGGAAATTCTCGGTAAGAAAAGCCTTGCTCCCCAACGGACAGTTACCGATGCCATTAGTCATGCTACAGTCAGCACCGCCCATGACTTAGGAGCCTCGGCAATCATCACCTCATCTAAATCTGGACATACTGCTCGAATGGTCTCAAAGTACCGCCCTAAGGCCCCCATTATCGCGGTCACAACGTCTATGGCTGTCGTTCGTAAGCTGCAATTAGTCTGGGGTATTCAAGCAGTGCTGGTACCTGAGACAAAAGGAACTGATGAAATGATTAGTGTTGCTGTGCAGGGAGCCTTGGATGCTGAGCTCATTAAAGCAGGGGATCTGGTGGTAATTACAGCAGGAGTTCCACTTGGGGTACCTGGTACCACAAACCTGCTCAAAGTGCATGTAGTCGGAGATATTTTAGCCCGGGGGACTGGAGTTGGTCCGCAAGCAGTAACCGGATTTGTCAAAATAGCCAAAACAGCAAAAGATGCCCTGGACAAAGTTCAGCCAGGGGATATTTTGGTTGCCGAGGCCACTGACCGCGACTTTGTACCAGCCATGGAAAAAGCAGCTGCGGTCATAACCGAAGAGGGTGGCTTAACTTCCCATGCGGCCATAGTTGGACTGAGTCTAGGTATACCAGTTATTGTAGGCGTGGATGGAGCCAGTTCAGTCTTAACCGATGGCCTCCAGGTCACTGTCGATGGAGCACGGGGTTTGATTTACCGAGGTGCTGCTAGAGTACTGTAGGTCTAGGGGATACCCTTGGGCTGTAAAGCTTGCTCTGGGTCAACTTCGGGTGGCGTGGTTACCTTCCAGGCACCAGTACTCCACTTTCGGTCGGAATCATCGGCTGGGTTCCTGCTCAGGACAAACTTAAGCACGGCTCTTCCTCTGGTCACAGTGTCCTGAGCGACGGAACCTGCACCGTGATTCCGATCCGGAAGTTTCGTAAAGTGCCTTTCAGGTAAACTACGCTACCCTCCGTACCTTATAGGTTTTTTGGGAACTAATGTTAGCCCAGTCCAATTTTGTCATGAGTTATAAAGTAAGCAATAACACAGCTTAGGGCGAGTATCTGTTCCGGTTTAGGAGCATCTCACGAAGTAAAAATAGAAGGTCTTAGTGCAGCTAGGCAATAGAATCGCTCCGCTCACCACGGATGGTG
>CAZKEO010000353.1:0-3059 GCA_964551785.1 uncultured Eubacteriales bacterium
CCTGCTTGGCATATTGGTTGGCGATGGCAGTTACCTTCTCGTCAGCACCATTGTATTGATGCTTTCCGTTGAGAATCGTGCTAGCGATGACCACGATAAATAGCAACAAGCATAGTACTAGTTTATATGTTTTGCTCATCGGTGTTCATCCTTTCTTTTACCGAAGGTGATCCATTGTCTAGAACACCCAAGCGAAGCAAAATATCAGGACGTCGCTCTAACAGAAACTTAATTACTAAGGCTGTAAATATTCCTTCTAAGCATGCTAACGGTAATTGGGTAGGTAAAAAACTGATCAGGAAGGTGGCAAATACTCTCCATACTGGTGTATTTCCATGAATAGCCCAAGCTAATTGAGCCGAGGTCCCCACATAGATACATAGATTACCTATCAATCCTGCCAATCCACTTGCCCAAGCAAGGCTTAACCCCGCTTTTCTACCACCCATCCAAACCAAATATCCAACTGTACCACCAAAGAAACCCATTGTGAGGGTATTGGCACCTAGGGTGGTCAAGCCACCATGTGCTAAAAACAGTGCTTGAAAAAACAAGGCTACCATACTCATTACTGAAGGGATGTATGGTCCCATTAAGATTGCTGCCAGTGGTGTCCCGCCAGGATGTGAACTGGTGCCAGTAATTGGTACTGGAATTGGTAACAAAGAAATTATAAATACAGCAGCCGTTAAAACTCCCGTTAACTGTTTGGTCATTGGAAATTCAGCTGAGCGTTTAACATAAGTTGATATTCCCTTAGCTACAAGTACTCCCGCAGCAAGTGAATAGCCCAGTGCATACTGTGGTGGTAACAATCCTTCTGCAATATGCAAAAAAACACCCCACTTTCTAAATAAAAAACAAGCCCTCTACTAAGAAATTAGCAGAGGGCTAAATAATTATTTAGCAAGGTATGTTATACCTATTCCTTCACCTGCCTATTCATCGTAGGTTAGTTTGGTGAACATAGAATAAGCAGGTCTCCTGGCTTAGGATCATGGTCTTTCTCACGCCTTCCCAAGTAAAAACTTACTCAGTGGCAGATCTGTGAGAGGACTCCCCATTACAGTGGCGGGACCGCGTCAGCATTTAACTGATCTTCCCTTTTCAGCCTAGCCTGTTAAGACTAGGCGACTCATTCCGTTCATATTAATTTAAGATAATCATAACATTAATTCAACTTACTGTCCAGCTTAATTGTCGCAAAATTCGCACTAATCTTCATGTCCTTGGACTCCAGCTTCGGCAAAAGTAGCCATTTCATTGATGATTTTACAGGCGGCTTCTACGATTCCCATACCTAAAACAGCTCCAGTTCCCTCACCTAAACGCATATCTAAGTATAAAACTGGTTTTAAACCAAGCAGTTCCATCATCATCCGATGTCCTGGTTCCATTGATGCATGAGAAGCAATCATAAAATTCAAACTCTCTGGTTTTATACGACTAGCAACTAAAGCCGCTGCTGAAGAAATAAAACCATCAATCATAATTGGGACTCGGTTGGCAGCCGCTCCTAGAATCAACCCAGCTAAGCCAGCGATTTCTAAACCTCCAACTTTTGCCAACACATCGAGTGGATCACTACTATCTGGCTGATTTAACTCAAGAGCTTGTTTAATCGCCTTGATTTTCTTGCTTAAGCTTTCATCATTGATGCCTGTCCCTCTACCTGTGACATCTTCAGGCTGATAATTTCCAAAAACAGCTAAAATCGCAGAGCTGGGAGTAGTGTTACCAATACCCATTTCCCCTGTAGCCAACAGGTTTGCTCCCTGTTTGACGAGGTCATTGGCAATGGTAATCCCTACTTCAATTGCTTTAATCGCTTCTTCTCGGCTCATAGCCGGCCCTTTGACCATATTAGCTGTACCACTTTTAACCTTCATGTTAATAACACCTGGAAGGTTGAGCTCAGCATTTACCCCTACGTCTACAACGAATACCTTCGCTCCCTGATGACGTGAGAGCACGTTGATGCCAGCTCCCCCATTCAGGAAATTGGCAATCATTTGGCAAGTAACTTCTTTGGGGAAGGCACTAACTCCTTCTTCAACAACACCATGGTCCCCCGCCATTACAACAATAGCCTTTTCTTTAATTTGGGGACGGGTATTGCCGTAAATTCCTGCAAGTTGTTTGGCTAGGTCCTCTAACACCCCAAGAGCACCTAAGGGTTTTGTCAGGCTATCTAGCCTCTGCTGGGCTGCTTGTAAAACTTCCTGGTCAAGTTCTCCAATCTTTGCTAAAGTCTGTTCAAACACGTTCTCTACCCCCTATCCATAATATCCGCTTCTATCTGTCGCTCTCTATCTAGTCCAATCAAATTATTAAACTCCGGAAATTTGGTGATGTTGGCAAACATCCCCATCGTTGTTCCTGTCTGCTTGAGCTCTGCCAAGATCTTTTCCATGGCTCGAGTAGCCGCAAATAAGTTTGATACCGGGTAGATTACTAACTTATAGCCTAATGTCGCCCAGTCTTGGGTAGCAATAAACGGTGTTTTACCTTCCTCAACGGCATTACCCATTAAAGGAGCCTTGATGTTTTCTGCTATTATCTTTAACTCTTCTAGGGATTGTGGGGCGTCGATGAAGAGCATATCAGCACCAGCCTCAAGATAGGCTTGCCCCCTCGTGATAGCATCTTGTAAGCCATTAACAGCTCTGGCGTCCGTTCTAGCTATGATAACCAGATCTCGATCGCTTCTGGCTTTCACGGCAGCTTTTATTTTCTGAACATGTTCCAAGACCGGTACAACTTGTTTGCCAGCCATGTGTCCACAACGTTTTGGAAAAACCTGATCTTCCAAGTGTAACCCAGCAACACCTGCAGCCTCATACTCTTGAACGGTTCTCATTACATTGAGGATACTACCATAACCTGTATCCGCATCTGCTATTACTGGGATGGATACTGCCTTGACAATATTCCGCACCTGGCTAACCATTTCATTCATAGTAATCAACCCAACATCTGCTCTGCCCAACAAGCTGGCGCTAACACCATACCCTGTCATATAAACTGCCGGAAAACCTGCTTTTTCAATTAAACGGGCT
>CAZKEO010000354.1:0-3057 GCA_964551785.1 uncultured Eubacteriales bacterium
AAATCTGTGACGTATTTAATCCCGGCAGGAATGATTTGACGGTTGACCATCTCGATCATAGTTAAGGTTTCGATATTAATTTGTTTGATATAGTCTTCCAACACGATTTCCTGACGAGACTCCAGCTCAACTTTGCTTAAAACACCATGCTTTTCAAAGACAGCAACGGATTTTTCGCTGGTCAGGGTAGGAATTACTTCGACAGTGGAACGAATGTTGGATAAGCCCCTTTTCTCAGCTTCGACAACCCACTCTTCAGAATAACCATTACCGTTAAAGATAATTCTGTCATGTTCGGTTACAATCCGCTTGAGAATCTCCTGGACTTTAGCGTCAATATTGGTAGCACCTTCTAGTTCATCAGCTATCTCAGAAAGCACCTCAGCAACAATAGTATTTAAGACAAAGTTAGGTCCCGCAATGGAGGCAGAGGAAGGTACCATTCTGAATTCGAATTTGTTACCAGTGAAAGCAAACGGGGAAGTCCGGTTGCGGTCAGTGCTGTCTTTAGGCAGTGCAGGTAAGGTGGAAACTCCGATTGTCAACTTGCCACCTTGTTTGGAACTAGAAGCAGTTCCATCATCTTTTAACTGCTCTAGGACGTCAGTTAACTGTTCACCCATGAAGATGGAAATAATCGCAGGTGGTGCTTCATTAGCACCCAGACGGTGGTCATTACCAGGGTTAGCGGCAGAAAGTCTCAGCAGATCTTGATATACATCTACAGCTCTAGTTACTGCACAGAGGAAAATCAGGAACTGGGCATTATCATGTGGGGTATTACCAGGCTCAAGTAGGTTCTGTCCCTCATTAGTGCTCAGAGACCAGTTATTATGTTTACCTGAACCATTGATACCTGCAAAAGGCTTCTCATGTAGCAAAGCTACCAGTCCATGTCTGTTGGCTACTTTTTTAGCCATTTCCATCACTAATTGGTTATGGACTGTGGCCACATTAGTAGTAGTAAAAATAGGGGCAATCTCATGCTGAGCAGGAGCTACCTCATTATGTTTAGTTTTCGCACTAACACCTAGTTTCCAGAGTTCGATATCAAATTCTTTCATAAAAGCAGCAATACGTTCTTTAATTGCTCCGAAGTAGTGGTCTTCTAACTCTTGGCCTTTTGGAGCCATAGCACCAAATAAAGTCCGGCCAGTAAGCAGTAGATCTTTCCGCTTCATGAACAGTTCTTTGTCAATTAAAAAATATTCTTGTTCAGGACCAACAGTGGTAATAACCCTGTTGGCAGAGCTCCCAAAAGTCTTGAGGACACGAAGTGCTTGCTTGTTCAAAGCTTCCATTGATCTCAGCAAAGGAGTTTTCTTATCTAGGGCAACTCCTGTATAGGAACAAAAGGCGGTAGGGATACAAAGGGTAACACCAGCAGTATCTTCCTTTAAGAAGGCAGGAGAAGTACAATCCCAAGCAGTATAGCCTCTGGCTTCAAAAGTAGCCCGCAAGCCACCGGAAGGGAAAGAAGAAGCATCTGGTTCTCCTTTGATCAGTTCTTTGCCGGAGAATTCCATGATTACTTTTCCATCACTAGTTGGGGAGATAAATGCATCATGCTTTTCGGCAGTACCACCAGTCATTGGTTGGAACCAATGTGTAAAGTGGGTAGCACCTTTCTCCATGGCCCAGTCTTTCATGGCATTAGCTACTACATCAGCTACATCTTCATCAAGCGGCATACCTTCTTCAATGGTTTTCTTTAAGGCCTTGTAAGTTTGCTTAGGTAATCTTTCCTTCATAGTTGCATCATTGAATACATTAGAACCAAACAACTCAGTGAGTGCAATGTTTTTAATCCCTTTACACATAGCTATTTCCCCTTTCGATTTAAAAAATAAAAAAGCGTACCAAAATATTTGGAACGCCATTGTACCAATAAGATATGCCACGCCATTGTGTGCATAGTTTTACTTTATCAATATCATAGCATAATTTTCCCCACAAATCGAGAATTTTTTAATATTTTTCTAGGAAAAATTACTTACCCCTTTTAGCACTAGGGTTAGCTTTTCTCTCAGCGGGTTTTGCTTGTTTCCCTGCAGGCCAAGCTGGCTTCGTTGTAGGCCTTGTTGTTGGCTTTGCTCCTGATTTACCTTTAGCGCCCGGGAATTCCTTCTTATCTGTAGGCCTATTTCTTTTAGCTGCAGGCTTCGACTTGTCGGTAGAGCTGGTCCTTTGATCTGGATAGCTAGTCGTTTTGTCTGTAGCTCTACTTCCCTTATCTGGATAACTGGTTGCTTTCTCTGAACCTCTAGTCTTCTTATCTGGTGACTTGGTGTTTTTGGCTGTAGTCTTGGTTCTTGGCTCAGGAGCTTTTGCTCTCTTATCCGTATACTTACTGCTTTTATCTATGGTTTTAGCTCTTTTAGCTGCAGGCTTTGCTTTTTTATCAGAAGCCACAGGTTGTTTCTTGGCCGATGCTGGCTTAGTAATGATTTCATCATTAACAATCGCCTGCACAACGAAGGTCTGACCTAGCTTCTGGGCAATCTGCTTTAACTTGTGCTCTTCATCTTCAGTTTTAATTAGATTAACAGCTAGACCAGTCTCAGCCGCTCTTCCTGTCCGGCCAGTTCGGTGAACATATTGGTCTGAGTTAATAGGTAGATCGTAGTTAATGACATGGGTAATTCCCTCAACATCCAGTCCACGGGAAGCTAAATCAGTGGCAACTAGAATTTGGGTTTTCGCTTCGCGAAATCTTCTCATAACTTGTTTCCGTTTAGCTTGTTCCAAATCTCCCTGGAGACCTTCAACTGCATAACCTGCTTGGTGTAGTTTAGTAACTACCCCTTCCACTTGTTCCTTTTTCTTGACGAAAACGATAGCTAAGTATGGATTATACAATTTAAGCAACCGTAACAACATTTCGTCCTTTCCAGCAGTGCCTACCTTAAACAAGACATGCTCAATCACAACAGCCGCCACTTGTTCGGGGTTAATCTCAAAAGGGCAAGGTTGCTTCATTAGGGTTTTGGCTAAGTTCACACCTTTAGGAGTGAGCGTCGCCCAGAATCGCAGTTATTTCAGCTGTGCCTTCATCTT
>CAZKEO010000355.1:0-436 GCA_964551785.1 uncultured Eubacteriales bacterium
CCTACGAGGTTGGCAAACACTGGCTTACTTTACCCCTAAACTTAATAGAAAGTTATATTGGGTGCTTTTTTGGCTACTAGCATTAGCTTATTTGGGCGGGCGCATGGGACAGAAGTTTTTACCGGAGTTTTTGGTGTACTGGTATACTCTAATTGGTGCCTATTGGCTGGGTGCTATGATCTATCTGGTGTTGCTGTTTGGTCTATTTGACCTAGTCCGCTTGTTTGACAGTTGGTTAGGTTTCATTCCCTCCAATCTTAAACAAAACCCGGCCTTTCTACCCATAACTGGACTTGCTGTAAGTACTCTAGTCTTGGGTCTGTTACTCTACGGAACCTGGAATGCTAGGACTCCTGTTGTTAATCAGTATAACTTAACAATTGCTAAAAAAGCTGGTTCGTTAAAACAGCTGCATATAGTGATGGTCTCTGACGTT
>CAZKEO010000355.1:446-3055 GCA_964551785.1 uncultured Eubacteriales bacterium
AGGAGAAATAATTCATAATGGACGCCTGACAAAAATGGTCAATATGATTAATGACCTCCAGCCTGATATCGTGATGTTGCCAGGAGATATCATTGATGAGAATGTGGGACCTTTTGTAGAACAGCGCATGAATGAAACCTTTCGACAACTGAAACCTAAATATGGTACTTACGCTGTTCCTGGCAATCATGATTCCAATTTGGCGGCAATTCCATACGTTAAGGAAGCTGGTATTCAGGTCTTAACTGATCAATATACCAAGGTGGCGGATAGCTTTTATGTGGTTGGTCGAGATAGCGACTTGAAACATGGACCCAGTGACCAGGCGAACAATCAGCGACGACTGGAGTTAGCAGCAATTTTAAAAGGTATCGATAAATCTCTCCCGATTATACTCTTAGATCATATCCCAAGTCAGTTAGCTGAAGCCCAGAATAATCGTGTTGATTTACAGGTATCTGGTCATACTCACCGTGGTCAAATGTTTCCTTTTCACTTAGTTACCGGGCGAATGTATGAGTTGGATTGGGGCTTATTGCAAAAGGGTAACCTCCAAGCAATTGTTTCCACTGGATATGGAACTTGGGGGCCGCCAATCAGAATTGGCAACAAACCAGAAATCGTCGAAATAAAGATGAATTTTAAGTAATAGAAGGGTCGTGTAGCGGCCCTTTTTATTTGCCAAAAAGTAATTCCATTAGTTAGTGGGACTTATTTTTTAACTGTTCTATCTGAAAAGCTGATAGTTTAACCAGTTTTGTGTTAAAATGAGAAAGAGGGTAGTTAGGTGGGATAGCATGAGTACTCTTGATGGCACCAATCAGATTGAGGTGAGGTTTTTCGGTCAATTAAAGGCGATGGCCGACCAAAAAGGCTGGGACTTTCCATATATCTATGAGCTTGATAAAGAATGTAGTGCCGAGGAACTCTTAGACCTAATGGGTGTTCCTACCGAGGAAATTGAGGCTGTCTTTGTAGACGGTTTAGCCAAACCACTTGATGAAGGCTGGATTAAACCAGGTAACCGAGTGGGCTTTATTCCCTATGGAGTCCCTGGACCATACCGCGTCCTACTGGGCATTAAAAAGATGAAATAAGCTTCAGTTAAATTATATAGATAGGTAAAGGTAGGTGCGATTTTTGAAGAAAACTAATGCGGCCAGACTTTTGGACAAGGCCAAGATTAGCTATGAGTTGCATGAATACCAAGTAGACGAAAATGATCTTAGTGCCGAAAATGTCGCTCTGAAGGTGGGCCTGCCGTTATCACAGGTTTTCAAAACCTTAGTGGTACGAGGTGACAAAACAGGCATTCTGATGGCATGTATCCCAGGTACTGCCGAACTGGACTTAAAGAGCTTAGCTACAGCTAGTGGCAATCGCAAGGTTGAAATGGTGCCACAAAAGGAAATCCAACCCTTAACAGGTTACATCAGGGGTGGTGTTTCGCCAATCGGGGCCAAAAAGACATATCCAGTATATTTGGATGCGACTGCCGGTAATTTCCCGATCATTTCTATTAGTGCAGGGACTAGGGGCTGTCAGATTTTTATGCAGCCGCTTGATTTAATCCAAACAATTGGGGCAGTGACCTGTCAACTGGCTCGTAATAACTAGAGAAAAGGATGGGTTTGAACTTGAAAGCTATCGCAGGGTTTATAGATGTAGAGACTACCGGATTAAGTCCGCAATCAGACGAAATCGTAGAATTTGCCTTGTGTCTATTTGAATTCCGCCGTGATACGGGCGAAATTTTAGGAATCATCGACCAATACGTAGGCCTTCGTGAGACAGCCAAGCCGATTCCCTATGCAGCTTCTCGCGTGCACGGTATACATAATAAGGATGTTCGAGGCAAAATGCTAGATCATCAGCGCATTGAAGCCATGTTGCAACAGGCTGATTTCTTAATTGCCCATAATGCCAGTTTTGATCGGAAGTTTGCTAGTAGGTTATTTCAGATTTGCGAACAAAAACCTTGGCTCTGCTCCATGAACGGCATCAAATGGCGCCAAAAAGGTTATTCCTCCAAAGGATTGCAACCACTTTTATTAGCGCATGGAATCCAAGCCCAGCGGACCCACCGGGCCGAGGATGATGTCCTAAATGCTATCAAACTCCTCACACAGCGCAATCAGCAAGGTAAATGTTATTTTTCGGAACTTATCGAGCAAGTGTCTGGCTAAATACCAACTAAATCTTCCGTTTTTCTGCAAGATATGCCATAATTAGATAATTAAACTTTTTGCGGGAAGGGAGGACACACATAATAAGATTACCTAAATAAGAAAATGAGGGGGAGTAGTAATGGGTCAAATGAATAAGTGGAAATGTGGAAACTGTGGTTATGTCTTAGATGCCGAAATAGCTCCCGAAGTCTGTCCCTCCTGTGGGCATAAATGTGAATTTATTGATGATAACTGTTATACACCTGATTGTGGTTGCACCAAGTGTAGCAATAAGTAAATATATCCAGCCAGCACAGCATTGACGCATAAAACCTTGGATGCTATACTAAAAACTGTATTAAGTAGCTTAGGTGAGGAAAGTTTAGAAATCAGTTGAGATGAGTTGAGCCGGAAGTTCATGTCAATTACCGGTACTTTTTA
>CAZKEO010000356.1:0-3052 GCA_964551785.1 uncultured Eubacteriales bacterium
TGTTAACAGGAGCTAAAGTGATTCAGGTAGCTTCACCGACCTATCTTTATGACCATGACAGTCCAAGAATTCGAACAACCCCTGGTTATAGTTCTTATGTTAAAGTCGCAGATGGGTGTGACAATTGTTGCAGTTATTGTGTAATCCCAGAATTAAGGGGTAGTTTTCGAAGTAGATCGATGGACTCTATTACCACTGAGGTCCAATCGCTGGTAAACCAAGGTGTCAAAGAAATAATCTTAATTGCTCAAGATACCACAAGATATGGCATTGACCTCTATGGCGAATATAAGCTAGCAGAGCTTATCACCAAAATATCTGCAATTAAGGATTTACATTGGATTCGTCTGCTATATTGCTATCCAACTCATTTTACCGACAACCTAATTAAGGTTATGGCAGAGAATCCAAAAGTATGTAAATATCTCGATATACCATTACAACATTGTGAGGACGATATCTTAGCAGTTATGAACCGTAAAGGCACAAAGCAAGATATTATTCAACTAATTGATAAATTGAGAGCAGCAATGCCGGAGATTGTCCTAAGAACATCCTTCATAGTGGGATTACCAGGTGAGACCACAGAGAAGTTTAATGCATTATTACAGTTTATCAATCAGATTCGTTTTGACCGGGTAGGTATTTTTACTTATTCCAAAGAACCTGGCACACCTGCGGCAAGTATGCCAAATCAGGTTTCAAAAACCGAGCGTGAAGATAGGTATCACCGAGCTATGGAGGCGTTGTTGCAACTATCGTGGGAGAAAAACCAAAAACGAGTTGGCCAAGTTCTAGAGGTTTTAGTGGAAGGTAGAGATGAAAATAGTGTCTGGTATGGACGGAGCCAGGGAGATGCTCCAGATATCGACGGCAAGGTCTATTTTGAAGGAGATATTTCCGGAAACGGTGAATTTGTGAAAGTTAAAATAACTGAGGCCTATGAATATGATTTGATGGGAGAGGTCATCAATGAATCTAGCTAATCGTCTTACACTAGCCAGGATTTTCTTAATACCGATTTTTATGCTTATTTTAATAATAGAAATAAAATATGGTAAAATTATCGCAACTGCGGTTTTTATTATAGCGGCTAGCACTGACGGTTTAGATGGATATATTGCACGTAAAAGAAATCAAGTAACGATGCTGGGTAAGTTTATGGATCCACTTGCAGACAAATTACTGATTTCTACAGCCTTGGTTTACCTAGTCGAACTAGGAAGTATTCCGGCTTGGGTTGCTGTAATGATTATTGGCCGAGAGTTTGCAGTTACTGGTCTTAGAGTAATTGCAGCAGCAGAGGGAATTGTTGTTTCGGCTAGTAAATTGGGCAAGTATAAAACTGTTTTTCAAATAATTGCTATTGCAGCCCTGTTTTTAGATGACTATCCTTTTAGTATTTGGAAAATACCCTTTGGTAAAATAACAATGGCAGTAGCGATTATCTTCACAATCTGGTCTGGAATCGACTACTACCTTAAAACTAGACATTTACTCAGAGTTGGTGCTCAATGAAATACCTGGTTTTAGCATTAGCTACAGGCCTTGGTACAGGCTACAGTCCTAAGGCACCGGGGACAGTTGGTTCTATCTTAGGAGTAGTAATTCTCTGGGCACTGAAAGTATGGCAACATGGGAGTTGGTATCTAATTTTAGCCTTAATCCCAGTCGGTATTGGTGCAGCTCATCAAGCTGAGAAATATCTAGGCGAACATGATAGTCCCAAAATAGTAATCGATGAGATTGTCGGTATCTTAATTGCAGGCTACTTAATACCGGCCAAATTTTTGATCATTGTATTTTTGTTATTTCGTTTCTTCGATATAGTTAAACCAGGACCAATTGCTTCGATACAACGACTGCCCGGTGGACTAGGCGTTATGGCAGATGATTTGTTAGCTGGTCTGATTGTTTATATCATCATAACTTCAATCCTTTTGCTGTAAAACATCACCTACAAGTGTCAGGTGATGTTTTTAGTTTCCATTGTTTTCATAGGGAATTTGCTTGGCTGGCATGGTATAATCAGGCTTGACTAACTATCTGAAGGAGGAAGTCCGGTATGAAGGGAAAAAGGAAACAGATAATGATTGCATTCTTAGCTGCTGGCTTAACCGTGGTCGTACTTCTTGCCGGGCAGAATTTCTGGCATAAAACCCAAATAGAACAGCCAATTCAACTTAGCTTAAAGGCTGAAGGCGAAATAGAAAATTGGAATATCCAATACGACTCTGGAAAAGTTCAACTCATGGTCAAGTTTAACAAAATAGATAATCTCCAAGATAGTTATCGAAAAATTACTACCCTGTTGGATAAACAGCTAGGCAACAGTAATTACAGTATCGAGATTAAAAATCAAACCAAACCCAACCTAACCAAGTTTTACCAAAAAATCCAACCAGTCTTGTACGAAGGCTTAGCAACCGGAAGGTATACTTGGATGGTTCAGGAAATCGATGGGCAAGCCCAAGAACAAGGTTTGACGACCAAGCTTCAGTTCGACCAGAATTACTTGTTTTTACAGATATTAGATCAAGATGGAGGCTATTATAAAATCATTCCGCGAGCTTCCGAGGTTCAAGAACGTCAACTTGTCTCAAATCAATAACTCATAGCAAAGCAGTTAAACATAATTAGTGTTCATGGGGGTGAAATAGTGGTTATTGAAATCCTAGTAGGAATATATCTAGGATTACTAACTTTCCTAGGGTTTGAGGGTTATAATATTGTACCGATTACCTTGATAAGCATCCTGATAAGTCTTGGTTTTTACTATGCTTATAAAAAAGGATTAATTAACCTCGATATACTGCGGAAGGAAAGTAAACTAGAAACAGCCGTAACCTTTGAGAATATCGGGGGTCAAGACGGTGCAATTAAAGAACTTCAAGAAGCCTTAGATTTTATAGAAAACATAGACCAGTTACAAAAGTTGGGCATTAGACCGTTAAAAGGTATTTTGTTGACGGGCCCTCCTGGAACAGGTAAGACCTTACTAGCAAAGGCTGCTGCCTCGTATACCAATTCTACTTTTACAGCAGTATCTGGT
>CAZKEO010000357.1:0-3043 GCA_964551785.1 uncultured Eubacteriales bacterium
GCAACTGTAAAAATAAAAGTAATGAAAAGTGGATTTATTACCCTGGTAATTATGATCACTGGCATGGCTACTGCCTTGGCTGGTCAGACTGCGGCTAGTCGCCTGTTGTACGGTATGGGCAGGGATAAGCTGATTCCGGCTAAGTTTTTTGCCCACCTCCATCCTAAATATAAGACACCTACTTACAGTATTTTGTTTATGGCTGTCATCGGACTGGTTGGGGCACTCACTATGAGCTTTAACCTGATTTCCGAGATGGTTACCTTTGGAGGATTATTTGGCTTTATCTGTGTCAATGCAGCAGTTGTAGTACAGTATTTTATCAAAAATAAAGAGCGAAAGTTATTTAGCAATCTGATTTTCCCAACTTTAGGAGCAGGAATCTGTTTGTACATTTGGTTTAGCCTATCTGTTACCGCCCAAGTAGTTGGCTTCAGCTGGTTAGGCCTCGGGATAGTGTATCTTGTTGCCCGTTCCCTAGGTTCGGTAGATTTCAAAGCCTTGCTGGAAAACAACGCTTTTATGAACCCAGACATGGTAACCTTGGATACTGAAGGGATGGGTCTGGAATCCTCGTTAAGTATGACGGAGATCTAGCAGAAATTGTTGAAGGAAAAGGATAAAGGGGGTCTTCGCAATTCTTGGCACATTTGAAAAACTACCACCTGGGAAACAGGAAAGTATCTTAAATGCTGCGGCTCGGGTGTTTGCGGAAGAGGGTTACCATTTTGCCCGTATTTCTAAAGTGTGCCAAATGGCCGGTATTTCTAACGGTGCCCTCTATAAGTACTTCAGAAACAAGGAGGATTTGTTCTTCTCAGTACTTGACTATGGGGTAACCTTAATTGTTACTGAGCTTTACACTAGGTATACCGAAAATACCAACTCTATTTTTACCGCAATTGAGGACTTTTTAGTGGGGCTGGTCAAGTTTACTGAAGAGTATCGGGACTACTTCATCATCTATACAGATTTAGGCTCCAGTTCCATGAAAAGGTTTGCGGCAAATGCCTCAGAAAAGTTTGAGAGTGCTGCGAGTATGTACACCATTAGGTTGGTTGAAAAGAGTAAGCACCGCGGGGAAATTAACCCAAAACTGCAAAGAGAGCATGCAGCCTACCTGATTGACAGTCATATCACATTTTTTGTTTATTCGCTAGTGTCTGAATACCATTGCCAGAGGTTTGATTCTTTCTATGCTGACACCGGACAAAAGCTTTCGGTGCCGCAACGGATTAGCACTATTGTAGAATCCCTCAAACAGACTCTAGCCTAAATTTTAGCTTGGTGGAGAGCAACCGCTCGCTCTTCTAAAAATTAGTCAAAGGGTGAAAAGCTTTGAAGATAGTTGAGTTTATTCATGATCAGGACCACCCCGACATCTCCAATATTGACTTCTGGGTGGCTGAGCAAGGCTATTCCACTAAGAAGGTTCGGGTGTACCAGGAGAACGAACTGCCAGCCTACGCAAGTTATGACCTCTTGCTCCTCCACGGAGGAGCTCCCCACTTGTGGGACAAGGCTTCCCATCCCTGGCTTGAACGGGAGGTCGCTTATGTCAAGCAGGCCTTGGAACTAAACAAACCAGTTATTGGATTTTGCCTAGGCAGTCAAATCCTAGCCGAGGCCTTGGGTAGTAAGGTATATCTAGCGCAGCAGAAGGAAATCGGCTGGTACTGGATCACCACCAGGCAACCTAGCTGTAATTCACGTTTATTAGACGGTTTAGAGGCAGGTTTTGAAACCTTTTTATGGCACTCAGACCATTATCACCTACCGCTTAATTGCCAGACCTTGGCCTTTACCGAAGCGGCTGAACACCAGGTTTTTGCCAGTTTGGCCTACCCGGCTGTAAGTTATCAGTTCCACCCGGAATACACCAAAGAAATTATTAGGCAAGGTTGTCTATCCTTTTATGAGGAGAACTGGAAAGCAGTAATGGGTGAAGGTGGCCAAGAGCTTTTTCTGCAGGGACTCAGTAGCAGGCCGGAAACTTACCAGCTGTTTGCCAAACTGATGGCCAATGCCCTAGCGTGGTTTTCAGAAAAATTTAATCTTAAGTAAGCAAACGGAGGGATTGAAGATGACAAAAGATTTCGCCCTAGACAAAACCACTGGTTATAAAAAGCTAACTAACGAGGATGTTAAGAAGCTCATTAAAGATTATGACATAGAGATGATTCGCTTGGAATTTGTAGACTTAAATGGGGTCAACCGTGGGAAATTACTGCCAGCAGATATGATTGATGAGGTGCTAGAGAATGGGATAGCCTTTGCGGCAGCGATTATGACCATGAGCTTAGATGGCAATGTGTCGGCTGTAAAAGGGCTCTCGGAATACAACTATGATGATATGAAGGTAGTTGCCGACCCATCGACCTTTGTAGTATTACCCTATTTGGAAAAGACGGCCCTCATCCTGGGAGACCTATATTATCACCACCAGCCGATGAAGCAAGGACCGCGGAGTTTCCTGAAGAAAATTATTAAAGAGTACCAGGACATGGGTCTAAATCCGATCACTGCCAGCGAGATTGAGTTCTTTTTATTCAATAAAGGACCTGGGGGTGAATTAGCTCCTTATACTGATAAGTTAGGCAATTGTTATACCAGTAACAGCAGAGTTGACCCTAAGGGGATTCTAAATACCTTCACCAAAACCCTGAAAGAAATGGATTTCAAGGTTTTGTATATGAATCATGAGTTTTACCCAGGCCAATATGAGTATAACTGGAGTCACAGCCAGGCCCTCAGGAATGCAGATGAATCAGCGGTTTTCAAAGGTGTATGTAAGGATATCGCCGATATTAATGACATGTTCGTAACTTTCATGGGCAAGCCTAGGAATGATAACGGTGGCAGTGGATGCCATTTCCACATTTCGATGAATGATTTGGAGAGTGATCAGAACGTGTTCTATGACCAGCAGGATGCCGAAGGAATGTCAAAATTAATGCGGTATTTTGTAGGCGGTGTCTTGAAACACGCTGGAGCACTGACAGCCTTTCTTTCACCAACCATTAATTGCTATAAGCGTTATCGG
>CAZKEO010000358.1:0-3020 GCA_964551785.1 uncultured Eubacteriales bacterium
ATTTAGTTAGATTAAATAATTACAGGGGGAAGCTATGAAAGGTTATCGCGATTCACGAAATCCATGGCTGATGTTTTTATTTGTGTTGCTTGGCGCTATCCTAGGTAGTGTTGCCGGAGCCTCTTTAAGTCAGGCTGTGCCTATTTTAAAGCATAGCCAGGCGATTGGTTTTCCCGCTACAACCTTTAATTTAATCGTGGCTCAAATTACCTTGGGATTCAAGCTTAATTTGAATTTAGCTGCCGTTGCCGGGGCAGCCTTAACCTGGTTTGTCTACCGACGGGTGTAGAGGAGCGATGAGCAGAATGTCTAAGCTTATTCTCGCTTCAGCCTCACCCCGCAGACAGGAGCTATTACGGCAACTAGGTCTAGATTTTTCCATTCAGGTAAGTAACATTGCTGAAGATATTGACCCTCTGTTGACTCCGGGTCAACTAGTTGAAAGTCTGGCCAGACAAAAGGCTCAGCAGGTAGCTAGTCTTGAACCAGCAGGGTTGGTTATTGGTGCAGATACCCTGGTGGTACACGACAAGTGCATTCTTGGTAAGCCGGTCAATACAGCTGAGGCCTTCAGTATGTTGAGGCAGCTCAGTGGGACAAGTCACCAAGTGATGACAGGACTTGCTATTATCGATGCTGCGACAGGGCGAGAAATGGTGGTGCATGAGGTTACTACTGTGAATTTTCGCGCTTTGACAGAGGCGGAGATTAATAACTACATTGCCAGTGGGGAGCCAGTCGATAAGGCTGGAGCCTATGCCATTCAAGGCTTGGGCTCGATTTTTGTGCAGGGCATCGTGGGTTGTTATTTTAATGTAGTAGGGTTACCACTAACAAGGTTAGCTGTAATGCTAAAGGAATTTGGCGTTACTGTTCTATAATTTGGATTAGTATGAGCTAAAATGATGTGACATCACCGTATATTAATTGGTGAGGATGTTTTGTGGATGGATAGAACAGATTATCATTTTACCGTCAAGGAGATGCCGGAAGAGCTGCGCCCTCGTGAGAGATTGATGAAAGATGGGCCTAGCGCCCTTTCCAATAAGGAATTACTAGCTATTATTTTGAGGACTGGAACTAGGGCTGAATCAGTACTGGAGTTAGCTGGACGACTCCTGACCTTGCATGGTGGTCTTCGTGGTTTGGTTACGGCGGAACCCGCTGAATTAAGTAGTATTTCCGGGATTGGCTTAGCAAAAGCTGCCCAGATTCGAGCAGCACTGGAAATTGGCAAACGTGTTAGTAGCCTAGCGCCTGAGGTTAGACCAGTAATTAACTCCCCATTAGATGTTAGTTTCCTACTCATGGAAGAAATGCGTTATCTCGACCGAGAGCAATTTCGGACAGTCAGCTTAAATACCAAAAACCAGGTTATAGAGACAGAAGTGGTTTCAGTGGGTAGCTTGAATTCGTCTATCGTCCACCCTCGTGAGGTTTTTAAAAACCCGATCAGGAGGAGTGCCAATAGTTTAATTCTGGTACATAATCACCCTAGTGGTGATCCTACACCTAGCAAAGAAGATATCGCGGTCACTGCACGGATTTTGGAGGCCGGTAAAATATTAGGAATTGAGATATTAGATCATATCATAATCGGTGATAATAAGTACAGTAGTTTAAAGGAAAAAGGCTTGCTTTAATGAAAGGGGCAAATGGTAATGATTTTCGGTTTGTTTTCTAAAGATATGGGTATTGATTTAGGGACTGCTAACTGTATGGTTCATGTCAAGGGTAAGGGTATTGTCTTAAAAGAACCTTCTGTAGTAGCCATTCAAAAAGATACTAATAAAGTATTAGCAGTAGGTTCAGAGGCTAAGCTGATGATTGGTCGGACACCGGGCAATATTGTTGCTATTCGGCCGATGAAAGACGGCGTAATCGCAGATTTTGATATCACGATGGCGATGTTAAAACATTTTATGGCAAAAGCCCTGCGCAAACGCTCCTATTTATTCCGTCCACGGGTAGTGGTGGGACTACCTTCTGGGGTAACTGCCGTGGAAAAACGGGCGGTTAAAGAGGCTGCCATTCAGGCTGGGGCCAGGGAAGCCTACTTGATTGAAGAACCGATGGCTGCAGCGATCGGTGCGGGTCTTCCGGTGGAAGAGCCTACTGGTAACTTAGTTGCTGACATCGGAGGTGGAACCACAGATGTTGCGGTGATTTCACTAGGTGGGATCGTAACTAGTCGTTCTATCCGAATTGGTGGAGACGAAATGGATGAAGCAATTATGTACCACATTAAACGTACCTATAATTTAATGATCGGGGAAAGAACGTCAGAGGATATTAAGATTCAAATTGGCACCGCATACCCATTATCAAAAACTGAAACCTATGATGTCCGAGGACGTGACTTAGTCACAGGTCTGCCTAAAACATTACAAATAACTTCAGATGAAGTATATAAGGCTCTTTCTGAGCCAGTGGCAGCTATTCTGGAGGCTATTAAGATAACTCTAGAAAAAACCCCCCCTGAATTAGCTGCAGATATCATGGATCGTGGTATTGTCATGGCAGGTGGCGGTGCTCTCTTACGCGGTTTAGATCGCTTAGTTAGTGAAGAAACTGGCATGCCTGTCCATGTAGCAGAAGAACCAATGTCATGTGTAGCCTTAGGTACTGGTAAAGCGCTAGAAGACTTAGACCTCTGGAAAAGAGTGCTTGATAAGAGCTAGGATTTTTGTTACGGAAAGCGGTGATTTAGGTGTCCAGGAGGAGCGGAGGACGGATCTTCATCTCGATAATTCTATTAGCTATATTTTTGACCACCATCGCCTGGACAGCTGGGGAACGGCCACAGCTAACCATCTTGGAAGGAGCGGTCAGGAATAGTCTTGCCCCCTTCCAGGCTACCGTAATGAATGCCTCCAATAGGGTGGCTGGTTTCTTTACAGCTGTCATGAATATTGGTACCCTGATGCGGGACAAGCAACAACTTACTAAAGAAGTAGCGCAGTTACAAGTTAGAGTGCGTGAACTTGAGGAGCAAGAATATCAAAATATGCGTTTGCGTC
>CAZKEO010000359.1:0-3012 GCA_964551785.1 uncultured Eubacteriales bacterium
GTGCGACGGAATTTAGAAATGTTTAAGGAGTCTGGGATTGACACCATTATCTTCTCCTGCCCCGGTTGTTATGCCACCTTTAATGAAAATTACCAGCAAATGGCTTTGGAAATGGGGATAGAATGTGATATTCGCTTTAAACATATTGTGGTCTACTTAAGTGAGTTAATCGCAGATGGTAGGCTGAAATTCAATAATCCACTCAACCATGCTGTTACCTACCACGATTCCTGCCATGTGGGACGCTGGTTTGGACATTACGACGAACCCCGCTCAGTGCTCAAAGCCATTCCAGGTCTTGAACTGCGTGAAATGGAACATATCAAAGAAGACAGCTTATGTTGTGGTTTAGTCTCAGCCTTCGACTCTTTACCTTCGGTGGCCCATAGCGGTATGAAGCGGGTGGAGGAAGCCCAGGCTACCGGAGCGGAATATTTAGTTACTAACTGTGCCGGTTGTGGCGCCCAATTTAATGCAACCTGTCAGGCCATGGGTACTAAAATGACCCAGATGGATCTAACTGAATTGGTGGCCAAAGGCCTAGGAATACCTACCAACGACCCGTCAGAAAAGGTTGGCATGTTCATGGCACAGTGTGTAGAGTTGCTGAAGGACAGTGTCTTGGCTCCCATGGTAGTTCCACCAGAAGCGAAAAAGTAACGTGATGAGTCTTGATAAGAAGCCCGGATAGCACCGGGCTTCTTATTTTGCTCTGGCAGATACCGAACTCGACAATAACCTTGTACCTCTTTGACGAAAATTGTATAATATAGTATCAGGAAGCGGATAAGGGGTGAGGGCATGAACCTAGCTACTATTACCAAAAAAATTACTCCAACCAAGCTTGCAGTGGTGCTTTTAGGCATCTTCCTACTGGCTACAGGCGGAGTCTACTTATACTTTTTAGCACTACTAGGTCCAGTAGAAGAAGGAAGAACTGCAGAAGTTAGTGTCAATATTCCTGCAGGATCCTCGACGATTGCCGTCGCGAGGACGTTGGAACAACAAGGCTTAATTAAGAGCGCCTTGGCTTTTCGAGTTTATACCAGATATTCCGGGCAGGACAGCTCGATTATGGCAGGCAAATACGCTCTGAGCTCTGCGATGTCGGTCCAGGACATTTTAGCTAAATTAACCATGGGTGAAGTAGAAACTTTTTCCTTTACCATCCCGGAGGGCTATAATGCTAAACAAATTGCTGATTTACTAGCAGAGAAGGATTATGTGAATCGAGAAAAATTTCTGGCATTAGTAGACGAAAAACGTTTAGAAGGGTACCTCTTTCCAGCAACCTATCGGGCCTTCAAAGGGATTACCGAAATTGAGCTACTTAATTTAATGTATAAACGTTTTCGGCAGGAGATTACTCCTGATTATGAGGCTAAGGCGAAGGCTTTGGGGTTAAATTTACATCAGGCTGTTACCCTTGCTTCGATCATTGAGCGAGAAGCCATGAAAGACTCCGAACGGCCGATGGTAGCCGCAGTTTTCCTCAACCGTATGAAAATTGGGATGAAATTAGAATCTTGTGCTACTGTGCAGTATGCTTTGGGCGAAAATAAGGAACGCTTATTATATAAAGACTTACAAGTAGATTCACCCTATAATACCTACAAGGTCACCGGTTTACCTCCAGGACCAATTGCGGCACCGGGTCGGCCTTCTTTACAGGCTGCAGTTAACCCTGCAAAGGTGGACTACTTATATTTTGTAGTCTCTAAAGCTGGGGAACAGGCCTTTAGCAATACCTTGGATGAACATAACAAGAACAAAAGAAAATACATCAGTAAGTTTCAAACACCTTAAGGACTGTGAGGTTACGATGAGTGAGATAGTTAGTGACCAAGTAGAAGACTTTTTGAGAGGCCTACTCCCGGAAAGGACCGGTTTCCTACAGCAGTTAGAGGCAGAGGCCAAGCTGGAAGGTGTGCCAATCGTCCAACCGGAAGTAGGCCAACTATTACTTAGTTTGGTTAGGATTAAAGGAGCTCGTCGCATCCTAGAAGTAGGTACTGC
The DNA here is from genome assembly GCA_964551785.1 of uncultured Eubacteriales bacterium. Taxonomy (GTDB): domain Bacteria; phylum Bacillota; order Carboxydocellales; family JAJZTU01; genus CAZKEO01. Next base: position 2,017 of record CAZKEO010000359.1, read on the forward strand.
AACAGGCTATTCAGCACTTTGGATGGCACAGGGCTTGGGGAACGGGGGAACACTTACCACTATCGAGTTAGATGCTGGGCGGGCCGCACAAGCTAGAACGCATTTTAACCAGTGGTTTGGCTCTGCTGGGCCAGTTACCCTACTAGAAGGAGACGCCAGGGAAATTCTGCCCAAGCTCAAAGGTACTTATGATTTGGTTTTTCTGGATGCGGCTAAAGGCCAGTATCCAGAGTTTTTACGTCAGGTGGAAAGCCTCTTGGCCCCAGGTGGCGTATTGGTGGCAGACAACGTCTTGTTCCGCGGCATGGTAGCTCAAGAAGATGCGCAAATACCTAAACGCTACCGCACTTTGGTACGCCGACTACAGGAATTTTTAAAGGTATTATCTACGGAAACACAATGGGAAACCACCATCTTACCTATCGGAGATGGGGTACTAGTCAGTTATAAAAAAGATTAGAGGTGAGAACATGGCTAGACCGGAATTATTGGCACCGGCCGGAGACTTAGAAAAACTGCAGGTGGCCATTAGTTATGGTGCTGATGCAGTATATCTAGGAGGCAAAGCCTTTGGGCTGAGAGCCTTTGCTGGCAACTTCACTCTGGAGGAAATCGCGCAGGGTGTCTTATATGCTCATGAGCGAGGGGCAAAAGTCTATGTAACCCTCAACATTTTTCCTCATAATGCAGACTTAGAGGGTTTACCTGAGTATGTCCGGGAGCTGCAAAAAATCGGGGTAAATGCGGTCATTGTGGCAGACCCAGGGGTCCTTTCCTTGGTTCGGGAACACGCCCCAGGACTACCAATCCATCTCAGTACCCAGGCTAATACCACCAACTGGGCAGCGGCTAACTTCTGGAAAGCCCAGGGAGTTCAGCGGATTGTACTGGCCAGAGAGCTTTCGCTCCTGGAGGTCGGGGAATCAAAGACAAAGCAAGAGTTAGCCTTAAAGAAATTGGTGCACGGGCGGATGTGTATCAGCTATTCGGGCCGGT
>CAZKEO010000360.1:0-3010 GCA_964551785.1 uncultured Eubacteriales bacterium
CTGCTGGAAATTATGAAGATGTCAAAGGCTTCTGCAAGTCAGCCAAGCTTGAGGAAGTAAGAGAGCATGAGTATGTTTTAACCCCTGGAAGATATGTGGGCATTGAAGAAACCGAAGATGACGGCATCCCCTTTGCAGAGAAGATGGAGAATATGACCAGTGAACTAGCAGAGCTCTTTGCTAAGTCCCGCCACCTAGAGGAAGAGATCAGGAAGAATCTAGGGGGGCTTGGGTATGAGTTCTAGTGAGTGGAAAATAAAAAGGTTATCAGATTTAACAACCAAGATTGGAAGTGGTGCCACTCCTAAAGGTGGTAATAGTGTTTATATAGAGAGTGGAATCCCATTTATTAGAAGCCAAAATATTTATAATTGTGAATTCGTAACTAATGGACTAGTTTATATAAATGAAGAACAAGCTAAAAAGTTAGATATTGTAAAAATTGAACGGGATGATATTTTATTAAATATTACAGGTGACTCAGTTGCACGTTGCACTAAAGTGCCCGTAAAACATGTTGGTGGAAGAGTTAATCAACATGTTGCAATAATTAGAGCAAATAAAAAGTTATTAGAACCAGAGTTTTTAAAATATTATTTAATTAGTCCTAATATGCAATCTTATATGCTATCTCTTGCGAGAATGGGCGGTACGCGAGCAGCACTAACAAAAGGTATGATCGAATCTTTTGATATTCCGGTACCAATTATTCAAGAACAAAAAGCCATTGCCCACATCCTCTCAACACTAGACGAAAAAATCGAAGTCAATAATCAAATCAACAAAACCCTTGAAGCCATGGCTCAGGCAATCTTTAAACATTGGTTTGTAGATTTCGAATTCCCAAATGAAGATGGAGAACCATATCAGTCCAGTGGTGGTGAAATGGTTGAAAGTGAACTTGGGATGATTCCTAAGGGGTGGGAAGTAAAGGATATGACTGATATCTGCAGTGTTAAGGATGGAACACATGCATCTCCAAAGACTATTGAAATAGGTTATCCTTTAATAACTTCTAAACATCTCATGGGTACTAAACTCGATTTTCCTAGTGCTAAACATATTAGTAAAGTTGATTTTGATGAAGTAAATAGACGGAGTAAGGTCGATAGATATGATATATTGATAAGTATGATTGGTACTGTAGGAAATATATATCTCGTGCAAAATGAAGAAATAAACTTTGCTATAAAAAATGTAGGGTTATTTAAGACTTCAGAGTGTATAGAGTTATATGAATATATTTATTGTTATCTAAAGACAGAGCTAATCCAACAGTATATTAAAGAACGAATGGCAGGAAGTACTCAGCAATATATTAGTTTAGGTGAATTAAGAAACATACCAGTTATATTTCCAAGTAATAATATTAATTTACTAAGAATATTCAAAGACACAGCTAACGCTATTTTGAAGATGATTTATATAAATGCCCAAGAAATTAGGAAATTAGAGGATATCAGAGACACCCTCCTCCCCAAGCTCATGTCAGGAGAAATCAGAGTACCTATTGATGTGACAAGCCAATAGAAAGGAGGTAACTACCTTGAGTCTATTTGAAAACTTCACAGAAGACCTGCTTGAACAAGCTGCCATAGAAATTCTCAGCGAGCTTGGCTATGACTACAAATTCGGCCCAGACATCGCCTATGATGGCGAAGCTCCAGAGCGCAAAGACTACAAAGAAGTGCTTTTAAAACGCCGCGTCAAAGAAGCCCTGTACAGAATTAATAAAGATATTCCCAGAGCTGCCCTGGACGATGCCTTTCGACAGATTATCACCTTCAACAGTCCCTCTATGGTCGAAAACAACCACTATTTCCATAAGCTGCTGACGGAGGGAATCGAAGTTTCCTTCAAGGAAAAGGACCTGATCAGAACCAAAAGAGCTTATTTAGTGGATTTTGGACATGCGGATCGCAATGACTTCTTAGTAGTAAATCAATTTACCATTCAAGGGGTAGAAAACAGAAGGCCTGACCTGATCCTGTTTATTAATGGCCTGCCCCTGGTGGTGGTGGAGCTAAAATCAGCCTCTGATGAGAATGTCGGCATAGAAAGTGCCTATCACCAAATCCAGACCTATAAAAAGGATCTTGAGAGCCTTTTCAATTATAATGCTTTTTGTATCATCTCAGATGGCATTAATGCCAAAGCTGGCAGCATTGCTTCTGATTATGAGCGGTTTATGAACTGGCGTAGTGAGGATGGGTTGAATATCGCCCCTCTGGCCATCCCCCAATATGAGACCCTCTTTCGCGGGATGCTGGCCAAGGACAGGATGCTTGATCTGATTGCCAACTTTCTGCTCTTTCAAGAAGCTAAGTCTAGTGATTATGACAGCTACGGGAAGAAACTAGGGGATAAAAAGTCCCTGATCAAAATCCTGGCTGCCTATCATCAGTACTTCGCTGTTGTGAAAGCCGTGGACAAGACCAAACAGGCCACCAGCGAAACCGGGGACCGCAAAATCGGCGTGATTTGGCATACCCAAGGCTCCGGGAAGAGCTTTTCCATGGTATTCTATACAGCCAGACTGATTAAAGAGCTGAACAATCCAACCATTATAGTCATTACTGACCGCAATGATTTGGATGACCAGCTTTACACTACCTTTGTCAAGTCTCAGGAAATCTTACGCCAAGAACCAAAACAGGCCCATCTGCGCAAATTAACCGAGGAACAAAAGAAGGCCCAGGCCAAAGATAATTCCAGGGAACTCAATGGCCTTTATGATTTGCTCAATGAGCGGGAATCAGGCGGCATTATCTTCACCACCATCCAAAAGTTCAAACCTGAAGAGGGTGAAATGCCCGTCTTGACCGAGCGGCGCAATGTGATTATTATCGCTGATGAAGCCCACCGCAGTCAGTATGGCTTAGATGCCAAGACTAATCTCAAAACTGGTGACGTCAAGTTTGGCTATGCCAAATATATGCGGGATGCCCTGCCCAATGCCTCCTACATAGGTTTTACCGGCACACCGATCGAATTTGAAGATAAGTCGACT
>CAZKEO010000361.1:0-2165 GCA_964551785.1 uncultured Eubacteriales bacterium
CTCTAAATTTGGCTTATACCACAATCTAGAACGGAAATCAATCACTAAGGGTGGACCACTGCCTAAGCCTTTTTGCGCTAATTGCGATCCTACCAGCTCAAGGTTTAAATTCAAGGCAACTTGCTGGGCTGTTGAGAGTGCTGTTCTAGCTACCAACGGGTCAGAACCATCAATCAGTACTTGAATTTGTGCTCCCTCTTGCTTGTTTAAATTCCTGGCATATTCGGTTGGGATAATGATTGCTACCCGGGCTTTGCCACTATCTAAGTAATTCCCGATTTCACCTGGATTATCTGTCCAGTAGTCTAAGCTAAAGGAACCTGTATTTCGCATCGCACTGGTGAATTGTCTGCTACTTGCAGTTTTACTTTGGTCACAGACTACAGTTGCAATATTCTCGACATCAGTACTTATCGCATAACCGAACAAGAACATCATCATGATAGGCATCCCGATAATCATTACTAAACTAGGTTTATCACGGCGAATTTGAATAAATTCTTTCCAAATAATAGATCTCAGCCTAATAAGATTCATGCTCCCACCTCCGCTTGTTCGGCATTATGACCGGCCACGAAGTTAATAAAGATATCTTCAATACTATTACTGTTATTTCTGTTTTTGATCTCATCAGGAGTACCAAAGTCCAGCATTCTCCCTTGGAAAATAAAGCCCAAAACATCACATTGCTCAGCTTCATCCATATAGTGGGTAGTCACTAAGATGGTAACTCCTTCATGGGCCAAGCGATGAATTAAGTCCCAAAAGACCCGACGTGATAATGGGTCAACTCCAGCTGTAGGCTCATCTAGAAATAACAGTTGGGGGTTATGTAAAAGGGCACAAGCAAGCGCTAGGCGTTGCTTCCAACCACCAGAGAGGGTACCAGCAAGCTGGTTGTCGCGGTCCTGTAAGCCTGTTAAATCCAATAAGTATTGGTACCTTGCGGTTAATTTTTGCTTAGTTAGGCCATACACGCATCCATAGAATAACAGGTTTTCCTCTACTGTCAAATCCTCGTATAAGCTGAATTTTTGGGACATATATCCAATATGCTGTTTAATTGTTTCGCCATCCTTCAAGTTAATCCCAAGCACCTGACCGCTGCCTGATGTTGGTGTCAGGATGCCGCACAGCATCCGAATAGTTGTAGATTTCCCTGAGCCATTAGGACCTAAAAAGCCAAAGATTTGTCCTGTTTTAATGACAAAGGAGAGCTCATCTACCGCTTTGAGATTACCAAATGACTTAGTTAATTTATTAACAATAATAGCGTTATCCATCGGTGCTCCCCCTTAGTCAAGATACACTTCCACTGCCTGACCAGGTTTAAAAGTTGCTTCTTTTTGAGGTTCTAGATTTACCTTAACCGCAAAAACTTGGGTGGCTCGTTGCTCTTGAGTTTGAATGTTTTTAGGAGTGAATTCACCTTTACTGGAGATAAACACGATTTTACCAGGTGCTTGACTCTGGCTATTTTCAGCTTTGACCACTAGTTTTTGTCCAACCTTGACCAAGTCAAGTTGACTTTGGGGAATATAGATCGTCACATGGAGTTGGCTGTCATCTATTAACTTCAATACTGTGGTACCTGGATTAGCTAATTCTCCTAGTTTCAGGACAATCTGTTCAATTCGTCCCGGTACAGGTGCTTGTAACTTATATTTATCAAGTTGTAACTTAGCTAAATTTACTTGTTGCCTTGCGACTTCTAACTGGGCTGTACTAGCTGATACACTAAAACTAGTTGCTCCAGCTTCTAATAACTTTACTTGTTCCTGAGCAGCACGGATTTGGGACTTGATACTACTGACATTTGCTTGAGCAGCAGCTTCAGCAGTTACCGCTGCCTCCAGTTGATCAGGCGTAGCTCCTCCTGCCTCTGCAAGCTGTTTAATCCGTTGCAATTGCTGTTGAGCTCTTTTCAAAGCTTGTTCTGCACCTAGTAAGGAAGCAGACAAGGCTTTAACTTGATCCTTAGCTTGGGCAATCTGTTGCGGCCTCGAACCAGCTTTGACATCCCCTGTTTTGGCTTGTGCAGACAAATAGTTTGCTTTTGCTTGTTCCAGTAAAATGGCACTTGTTTGGTCATCGAGTTGAACTAAAAGCGTCCCTTGTTTGACCATTTGCCCTTCTGTGACATATGTTTTTGTTATTTTACCACT
>CAZKEO010000361.1:2175-2998 GCA_964551785.1 uncultured Eubacteriales bacterium
TCTCGTCTCCACCTCGCGTATTCGGGAATGCATCGGCGAAGAACGAAGGATTCGTGAAATCCGTGACGCTATAGCTGAAGGCCACATCAGCTACGGTATGCAGACCTTCGATCAATCGCTTATGGGGTTGTTCAAGAAAAAACTGGTTACGTATGAGACTGCGCTGGCGGCAGCCACTAACGCTGACGACTTTGCTCTGTTCGGTTTCTAAACCACTCTGCCAAACATACCATAAGATTGCTGAGATTATTAAAATAATTAGGATTGGTTTGATTTTATTAATCATTTGCTTTCACCCCCTGATAGAAAAAAGTAAGGATTTCTTGTAGATACTCTTGGTCATTTAACTGCACAGTTTCAGGTACAGGACGGATGGAATAACGATTAATTACAAATGTTACCAGCATCCCTAAAAAAAGTTGCACTGCAATATAGGGATTAATTGTTCTGAGCTGTCCTTGATCTATATGTTTTTGCATAAAACTAACCATCGTTCGTTGCATGGGCGCAAACACTTCCAAGATAATTTGGGCTCTTAATTCCGGCTGTAAGGCTATTTCAAAAAAAACCACCTTAAATAGCATCCAATTATCATCTATTAACTTTAAGCGTTGAAGCACGATTTGCTCAAGTGCTTCTAGAAATGTTAAGTTTTCTAAGCCTGTTTGGAGCTCATTTAAGCTATCAATTAGGAGTGGTTCTAAAATACTTTGTAGGAGTGACTTTTTATATGGAAAATGGCGAAAGATTGTTCCTTCTGCAAATCCTTATGTGAGGTCCATTTCTTCCGTCGTGTAAACCAGTAAACCTTTAATACTAAATA
>CAZKEO010000362.1:0-2992 GCA_964551785.1 uncultured Eubacteriales bacterium
TGCATGCCTCCCTTAGAGCCAATTTGTTCATTTTGTAAAACCATGGAGACATTTTTGCCTTCTAACTGGTTACGGAGAGCATATAGGGCATCATCGGCCTGTTGACGGGAATTAAAAACTCCAATAATAGTTGTTGCTGACACTGCTACCCCTCCTTATTGCGTTTATTATTATTAGTATGTCCAAAAGCATACGGTCATATCTAATGTTTTTTAGCTAGTTCGGAGACAGGTACCACAGTTATTCCCTGCGCTTTCAGTTGCGGCAAACGGTCTTGGAGTGCTTTGGCCATAGCTACTCCCGTGACTCCGACATGGCCGATTCCAATTGCTTCACCATTTTCGAGTGCCTTTACAGCGAGTAAATCAAGTTGTTTTTTGATGCTAGCAGTACTATTGAGATTATCTAAAAAAACTGTCCGTTCAGCATAGGGGAGGCCCATTTTTTGTGCTAATTCCGGAATTACTGTTTTGTCAGTTGTGCGACTATCGAGAATAAATAGATTTTTTGCTTTCAGCTCTTGTAACACGATTTGCATAGTTCGCCGGTCGGCAGTAATTTTAGAGCCAGTATGATTACTCAGTCCAACTGCTTCAGGTAGTTGGTTGATTGCTACCCTGATCCGCTGGGCAACTTCTTCGTCCGGTAAGCCAACCAATAAAGCACCTGGTCCTAACCAACGAGCCTTGCCGTTTTCAGGTGCCATGGGCATATGAATAATTACCTGATGGCCCAGTTTTACTGCCTGACTTGCTTCTTGTTGGGTATTCGCCAAATTAGGCATAATGGCAAAAGTAATTGGATAGGGCAAAGCCATCATTTCAGCTGTCCCAGGGTAGTTTTGGCCAAGATCATCAATGACCACGGCAATTTTCGCTTGTCGTTCCAGCTGGCCGGCTTGAATGGGGGCGTTTAACACAATGTGGCCACCAAGCTCACTTACTTCCTGACCCGCAACCTGGAGTGAGATGGCAGAGATTTCAGGGAATTGGGACAGAGTCTTATAGATTGCCAGCAATAAGTAATTTTCTTCTGCTAGACTACCTTTAAAGTTCGTACTCATTTCATGGCTAAAATTCAGTTGCACTGTAGAACCAGCCAGTTCCAAACTGAGTAGTTTACTACCTTCAGGAAAAATCGGCTCTAAGGTTGACTGGACGGGTCCTTTGATGAGTTCTTCGATAGCATAGGTGGCCATTGCCTTTAAATTCGTTTTCGGGGTTGCTACCTGAGCTGACACGGGTGCAACACCAGGATAAGCACGCTGTTCCAGCGCAAGCTGATCACCACTGGGTGACTGGGTTAAAAAATATAGCTCTAAGGTAGTCCTGTCCGTGCCAAACGAGCTCCTAAGCACCGGGCTACTATCGGTTGCTGTGGCTTGCGTACTAGTTTTGCTAATGGGTTGTTGTTTTCCCATAACTTGGTTTCGCTTGGGTACCTTTCCTACCTGAGCTTTATTTCCTTCGGAGTTTGCATAATATTTTTGTAATCCAGTTGTGATAGCTTCCGCAATCTTCTGTTGGTAGTTCGCTGTCTGCAAAAGTTTCCGTTCTTCTGCATGTGAAAGGAACCCGACCTCAACAATTAAGGCAGGCATCGCTGTATTACGTAGTAAGTAATAATCCCCTGCTTTGGCTAAGCGTTGATTACGAGGTTGCAACTTACGCAGTTCTTCCTGCAGGATTTCCGCTGTCACTCTACCCGTGGAGGACTGAGGGTGATAAAAGGTTTCAATCCCATAACAGGTAGGATGACGATCTTTGTTGGTGTGGATACTAAGAAACAGGTCAGCATTAAGTTCTTCGGCCAGTCGCACCCGTTCATTTAATTCACTACGCTTTTTTTCGCGTCTTGTCCCGATCAGCCCGGATTTATAAAAGTCAACATCAGTAGTTCTAGTGAGGGTGATTTTAGCACCCTGTTTTCTTAAGAGTTGGGCGACTTTCAAGGAGATGTCCAGATTAATATGCTTTTCTAACAAGCCTTGATATTTAGCGCCCGGATCAGTTCCGCCGTGACCTGGGTCAATTACAATGATTTTGCCACGCAAACTATGGCTAGCGGGGCTCAAAGTAAAGAGTGAATACGGCCACCAGAAGGGAGCACAGTAGTCAACCAAGAGCAGTATCAAGGCCAACACAGCTAGAACTAGGGGTAAGCTAGTCTTTAATGAAGGTCTAGTAAGTAGCCTTTTTGGCCAGATTAGCAAGATAGTCGCTTTTTTCACCACTTATTACCCCCTTATTCTCCCCCGAGGCACTTTACTTTAATTTAATGCATATTAAGTAATGGCTTGTCATAGTCTAAATTTCTGACCCTCTCAGTAAAGAAGTGCTTACTTGCAGGCGTTTCTCGGAGGGGATATAATAAGTTATAAAATTTTTCCAAAGCTAGTTGGAGGTGGACGGTTTGTTGAGCTTCGAGACCCATTCCCCGGAGGATACAGCACATTGGGGAGAATTGCTGGGGCAATACGCCCAAGCTGGTTTGGTCGTGTGCTTGCGGGGGGACCTGGGTGCAGGTAAAACCCAACTTGCCAAGGGAGTGGCGCTGGGACTGGGCATCAAAGACCATGTCACTAGTCCGACTTTTACGTTAATCAACGAATATCAGGGGCGGTTGCCTCTTTATCATATGGACCTGTACCGTTTAGGAGATGCAGATGAGGCACTAGATTTAGGGCTGGAAGAATACTTTTATGGCCAGGGCGTGTCTTTAGTAGAGTGGCCGGAACGGATGGGAGAACAAATACCTGCAGTCCGCTTAGAGCTATTTTTAGAGGATCTTGGTGATGACCGGCGTAGGTTGGAATTTAGGCCTCAGGGAACTCAACCTGAGGTGTTGGTAGAGGAGCTGAGTAGACATGTTTGTATTAGGTCTTGATTCGGCTACCTTAGCAGCCAGTGCTGCGGTTATAAATTCAGACAAGTTGGTGGCTGAACGCTTCGTTCATAATCAATTAACGCATTCTGAAACTCTCCTTCCGATC
>CAZKEO010000363.1:0-2976 GCA_964551785.1 uncultured Eubacteriales bacterium
CAAATAATTCCCGCCCTTGAGTAAGAGTAAAGCGAACGGTATGCATTGTTCCCCCCTGTATATCAGTCTGCATAACAAAAGTTGCTATTGAGAGACCACTTTGTAATCGATCCCTCATAACAAGATTTTGCGGTGTTGCTGTTACACCAGGTGGCTGCTCTGACAAGAGCGCACCACCATTATCGAGTATCCGATTAGCTAAATCAGTATTTTTTGTTGGATAAACAGTGTCCAAACCATTAGCTAATACAGCAATTGTATGCCCCCCTGAGTTGAGAGCTTCTTCATGGCAAAGGGTATCCACACCTATTGCCAGTCCGCTAACAATGCTAAAACCATTTTCTACCAAGAATCGTACAAGGCGATGAGATACTTCTTTTCCGAAAAGACTTGGCTCACGGGTTCCAACACATGCCACTCGCTTGTAACTCGGTGGGAGGTTACCCTTGAGGTAAATTACCGGAGGGCTATCAGGAATTTCAAGTAAAAGCGAGGGGTAATCTGATTGTTTGTATGTCAGAATTTGAATATTTCGCTTATGGGCTATATCTAGAACTTGTTCAGCATTTTGATATGCAACCAGCCACGCACTGGTATCCTTGATGACACCATAAGAATTTATGGGAATTTTTCCCTTTAGTTCATCGGATGAGGCCTTTTTAATTTCTCCTAAGGTTGAATAACTATCACAAAGTTTACTGGTCGACTTTGGCCCAATCCCTCTCAGGTTGAGTAAAGTGATCATGGCTAAAGACGTTGAGCATTCGATGCTATCCATATTTCTGCTCTCGTTGAAATTTCTGTTCGCTTCTGTCTTCTTGCTATTTAATTAGACAATTCAGCATATTAGCTTTCCTAAGCACCCTATAAGCGTACACACTATCATATCTATAATCTTATATTTGTCAATTGATAATGAAAGCAGTAACTGGCACAATAACACGCTCGAACAAGTCGGTATCCACATCATCAGCGTTAGCGTTATCCAGTTGATCCTTGAGATTGGCAGAAAGCACTAAGAAGAAAACTTAATATAACCTCAGTCTATAAAATCAGCTAAACTTTGTTTTCGCAATTCATCAAACATAATAGGTAATTTTCCTGAATAAGTCATAAATAAACGGGAACGAGCTCGAGAAAGCGCCATATATAATAATCGCCTTTCACTAACTTCGTCTACGGAACTCCCAAATGTTTTTTGAATATGTGGAATGATGACAATCTCAGTCTCAAGGCCTTTGTAACTATGCATCAAACGGCACTCTACTTCACTCCCTCTAATTGCATCTTGAATAGCTTTTGCATCACTCTTGTAACGCGCCAGGATCGAAATCTGTTTCGAGTTAATACCTTCTTGCCTTAGTGAATTTACCAGGGCTTTGATATACATAATCTCATCATTGAGATTTTTACACTTTCTAACCAAAGGGAGTTGTCCATGACGCATTGTCTGGCTTGATAAGTCTGGAACCACAACTTCACCTTCTTCTATAATCGATTGACGGATTTCTGTGTTGTCAGCAATTAGACTATATGCTGCCCGGTAAATTTCAAAGGTGTTTCTATATGGAACTCTAAGCCAACGCGTCCGTCCAACAACATTGATGCCTTTCTCTTTCCAACTGAAATACCTGTAGATACTCTGAGAAGGATCATCCACCAAAAATATCAATCCATGTCCGGGGTGGACAAGCCTCTTGATTACTGTAAACCATATCGGTGCCCAATCCTGAGCCTCATCTATGAGTAAGGCATCAAATAGCTGCCCATCAGTCAAGGGATGGCTATCCAAGACATTAAGAGTTGTTAACGGCAGCTCGGGCCAATCCCAATTATTATTCGATTGCAGATATTTGCGATAATCTTCAAGAATTTGATAAAGGGAGCGTCGGTCGTCTGGACCTAACCGCAAATTTTTGCCGATACCCCGCCTATACTGCAACAAATATTCATCCAGCGTATTCACACCCACTTCCCGCAACCAATCAATTTCGCGCTCTATCAAATTCAGTGATAATTTTCTAGACACCGAATACTCTGAAGAATTTTTCTTTAACCAATCACGGAGCTTAACCTCAAACTTTTGAGGTGCAGCAATATATTGACAACAAAGGTTATGAAAAGTTCGAGCCTGGATAGTAGTCCCCTTAAATGACTGTTGTAATTGCTGTTGTAGTGGTTTATTGTAAGTCAGAACACCAATTTTCCATTCTGGATATTGTGCTGCCAGAAAGTGAGCTCGTTGCATCAATACCAATGTTTTACCGCTACCAGAAAAGCCGCGGACAAGCCGAATAGCAATATTCCTGCTCAGCTGCTCTCCGGCCAAAGGCAATTGCTCATCTTCTTCTTGTTGTGTATCTCCAAATAGCTCTCCTTGATGCACTTGGTCATCTTTGGTTCGCTCTTTTGGAACTTTAATGATCTGGGGTTCCTGTTTTACTGGCTCAGCAACAATCTTTTCTTGTTGCTCATCTAAGATAAACACCGGTAAGCCTGGCGGAGCAATTTCTACCACAGGGTAAATCGTAGCACGGACTTGGTTTAGTTCTGCTTTGCTTAGATCGCGCATATGCCGAACAGGGAAAGTGTTTCTTAACCGCTTTAATAGAATATCTGAATTCTCCATATCGGCCTTGCTAAACACGAAATCTTCACCCCATACCTGTCTCAACTGGGTGATCGTCGATACAGGCAAATTGATTAAGGCTGCCGCGTAACTCCATGGGATCGCCTCACCAGGTTGGTCACCTAAATTGCGTAAATTAAGCTCATTATTAAGTGCTATAGCGAATTCTCGTGCTACAGTTACGGGGTTTGTCTCCTTACGGCTCTCATTGTTCCGTGTACGTACTATTCCCCCATTTGGATTAGCGGATTCAACGTGCACCCAATCCTTCACCTCAAGAACCACTACTCCATAATTAGTTAAAATCATAAAATCTGGGTAACGTATCTCTCGTTTTTTCCGTATAG
>CAZKEO010000364.1:0-2969 GCA_964551785.1 uncultured Eubacteriales bacterium
TTTTATTATCTTTACACCGACCCGTGGGACTCGGTATGCTGATTGTTTGCCCCCGAAGATGGAAGAAGTCATCAAACTATTAACGTGGGCGCGCGCAAGTTGTCCTTCCATACCCATTCACTTAGGTTGTATGCGGCCAGGCGGACGTTATCGCAGTGAAATTGATCAATGGGCGGTTAAAATTGGCATGGATACGATTGTGAATCCTACGCCGAAAGCCGTGGCACTGGCAAAAGAATTAGGTTTGTCCATCTTGCGTCGAGAGGAGTGCTGCGTATTATGAACCTTTGGAAACTTTCTGCAGGTACAGCCTGCGTGATTGGTAAAAAGAAAATTAAAGCAGATGTTCTGCCCACCACTGCTTATATTATGCTTGGGGAAAAATGCAAGAATAACTGTCAGTTTTGTGCCCAGTCACGGGATAGTGAAGCAAATGCAAATCTGCTTTCTAGGGTGACTTGGCCAGCTTTTTCGAGAGACGAAGCTGCCGCTGGAATCGGAGATTCTTATAAGGTTGGAAAAATAAAGCGGGCGTGTTTACAGGTGGTACATAACGCTGATAGTTGGGATACTACTGTCAATGCGCTAGAGTTATTACATGGTAGTAGTGCAGTACCCATCTGTGTATCAAGTCATCTAGAAACAGTAGAGCAGGCCAGAGAACTAGTAGCAAGAGGTGCACAGAGGATTTGTATTGCCCTAGATGGCGCTACGCCAGAAATATATGAGAAGGTAAAAGGCGGCAAGTGGGCTTCCAAGTGGAACCTCCTGCTAACGTGTGCACAGGCATTGCCAGGTCATATTACCACTCATCTCATTGTCGGATTAGGAGAAAGTGAAGAAGATATGGTTCATAGGATGGCAGCCTGTATTGATCAAGGAATTAGAGTAGGCTTATTTGCTTTTACACCTGTACGTGGTACGCCTTGGGCTAGCCAATTGCCACCAGCAATTGGTCAATATCGACGGATTCAGATTGCCCATCACTTGCTGAAGAGTGGATATAAACAGTCTGTAATTGCTTATCGCAACGGATGCATTGCGGAATTTAAGGTACCAAAGGAAGAACTATTAAGGATAGTAACCGATGGTCAGGTTTATCAAACTAGCGGTTGTGATGATTGCAACCGCCCTTACTATAATGAACGTCCGGGCGGCCTCATTTATAATTATCCGCGTCCGCTGACTTATTCAGAAGTCGCGAAGGCCATTTGGGAGTGCGAGATAATTAGGGGAGAGCATGATGAATTGGCGAATTATTAATAGTGGAATCGCTACTGCTGCAACAAATATGGCGATTGATGAAGCCATATTATTAGCCCACAGTGCTAGTAATGTTCCGCCCACCCTCAGGTTCTATGGCTGGCAACCAGCAGCTGTTAGTATCGGATATTTTCAGCGGGCTATGTCCGAAATTGATTTAGATCGATGCAAAGAGCGTAACATTGATGTAGTACGTAGATTAACTGGGGGCAGGGCGGTGTTACATGATGCCGAACTCACCTATAGCATTGTGGTTCAAGAAGACTATCCTGAAATTCCTAAAACCATTACGGCATCCTATCGCTATTTTAGTAATGGCTTATTAGCTGGTCTTGAGGCGCTTGGTATACAGGCGAAAATGACTGTGCCCGTAGCGGCGTATGGGCAACGGAAAAAACAACCAGCGTCTGCAGCTTGTTTTGATGCTCCTTCTCATTATGAAGTTACAGTAGAAGGGCGAAAACTGGTGGGAAGTGCCCAAGTACGCAAAAATGGTGTTATTTTGCAAAATGGCTCTGTACTGTTACGGTTTTCAGCTGAGCAGTTTGTAGAGCTATTGCGGCTACCATCCGCAGAAAAACGGGCACAAACATCCGAAATGCTGGAGGGTAGGGCCACCTCTATTGAAGAAGTGTTAGGTAGACCAGTAACATGGCAAGAGGTATACCAGCCTATGCCGGAAGCTTTTGCATCAGCCCTAGGAATCACCCTTGTGAGTGGAAAACTTACGGAGGAAGAACAGGTGGTAAGTGAGGAATTGGTGTCAACAAAATACGGTCAGGATTGCTGGAATAGGCTACGTTAAGTAGGGTGGAGAAGGTACCGGGGGAGGGGAAAAAATGTTATATGATGTAGCGGTGATTGGCGGTGGCCCTGGTGGTTATGTTGCCGCCATACGAGCTGCTCAACTGGGCGGAAAAGTGTTATTGGTAGAAAAAGATAAGCTGGGTGGCGTTTGCTTGAACCGTGGTTGTATACCGACGAAGACTTTGTTAAAGAGCGCTGAAAAATGGCAGGAACTTAAGAATTGTCATGAATTTGGTCTGCAAGCTGAGAACATAGGGTTTGATTTTAAAGCTATCATAGAACGTAAAAATCAAGTTGTTAGTAAACTACGGAGTGGCATTGAACAATTAATTAAAAGTAATACTATTGAGATGGTATATGGTATAGGGCGGATTGAGGGACCTAATTGGGTAAGCGTCTGTCAAGAGGATGGAGAAATAAGCTATCAAGTGAAAAATATTATCATTGCTACCGGCTCCACGCCCATGCGTTTACCCATACCAGGGCAGGAGCTGCCAGACGTTATTGATAGTAATCAACTATTGGAAATGACTCATGTACCACGTAGTATGATGGTCATTGGTGCTGGGGCGGTAGGAATCGAGTTTGCCGCTATTTTTCAATCCTTTGGCTGTGAAGTGACGGTGGTAGAAATGCTGCCAACGATTTTACCGAATATTGATAGTGACATGGTAAAGCGGATGGGTATCATCTTGCGCAAACAGGGCATTAAAATGCTGACAAATACCAAAGTAACTAGTATGGGGAAAGACCCTGAAGGGGTTAGGGTTTCTTTGGATAATGGTAAAGGAATCCAAGAAATTATTGTAGAAAAAGTGTTAGTTGCCACCGGACGCAAACCAGTCGTGGGCGGGATAGGCCTAGAAGGAAGACCCCTTGATTTTAGCCGTGCTGGGATT
>CAZKEO010000365.1:0-2958 GCA_964551785.1 uncultured Eubacteriales bacterium
AAGATGCCGACTTAATTGAGCTTAAACCACCAGCAATTGGTGAAATAGAAAAAGCCATTGGACAAAATGTAGCCAAGCTGGTTCAGGATGGTTCTACTCTCCAATTAGGTATTGGGGCCATCCCAGATGCTGTCTTACTGTTTTTAGACGAGAAAAAAGATTTAGGTATTCACTCCGAAATGTTCTCAGACGGTGTAGTAGCTTTAGCTGAAGCAGGAGTCATCACCAATAAGCAGAAAACCGTTAATCCCGGCAAATTTATTGCCACCTTTCTGATGGGTACCCGTAAACTATATAATTTTGTCGATAACAACCCCAATGTAGAGTTGTATCCAGTCGACTATGTCAACGATCCTTTTGTAATCGGGCAGCATGAAAATATGGTTTCGATTAACTCTGCCTTGCAGGTGGATTTAATGGGACAGGTCAATGCTGAAATGATTGGTCCCCGGCAATTCAGCGGTGTGGGCGGGCAAGTAGATTTTATTCGGGGAGCAAGCCGTTCCCACAATGGTAAATCGATTATTGCCTTACCCTCCACTGCCTCTGGTGGCAAAATCTCACGAATAACCCTGGACCTTGACCGGGGAGCAGCGGTAACTACCTCCCGTAATGATGTGCATCATGTAGTTACTGAGTACGGCATAGTTGATTTACGGGGTAAAAGCCTCCGGGAGCGTGCCCAGGCCTTAATCAGCATTGCTCATCCTGACTTCCGTGCTGTTTTAACAGCAGGTGCTAAAGAGAAGGGACTTCTGTAGGCACCTGCCTTGTTCCAAGCTATATTTTGGGTCACAGGTCAGGTAACTGCTTATTTGGGGCATTATCTAGGGTCACAGCTCTAGTCTCAGTCGGTTCTGGGCTCTTAGCTCCATAGCAGGCAGCTCTATGCTTGGCATACTATTAAAATTGACCAAGCTCACCGAGTGAACGTCCGTGTTCACCGGCGAGCTTGTCGGCGTCCTGCCTCCAAGGTCAATTTTAATGCATGCCTGTGCTACCAGTAGGTTTCGGAGTGCCTGGTGGAAAGCCATAGTAGCTCTTAGCACAGGTGTTTACCCAAGGGCATCCCACATTCCTACGTCACTTCATTCCAAGGACTGCGTCACAACAGAACCGCCAGGGCGTTTGGCACGGATGCCAAACGCCCTGGCGGTGGACATGGACGTTCACTCGACAGGGTTGGGCGGTTCTGTTAGAACACCCAGCTTAGAGCTACTTGGATTGGAACTAAGCAACTCCGGAGCTACTGGTACCAGACCGGAGACAGGACCCCAAATCATCAGGTAACCGACCGGCAACCGACCCTAATGGGTCAGCCCCAGTCCAATTTAATGGGTCGTGCAGTACTCCAAACAGGCTTCAAAGATAGCCTGCGCAGCTTTTTGCTGAGTCGCTTCACCGCGAAACAGGGCCTCCTCCTGTGGATTGGAGATAAAGGCCATTTCAACCAGCACTGCCGGTACCTTTGCTCTTCTTAAAACAGCTAACCCCCGGGCATCAACCATAACTCCGAGGTTCCTTAAACCCAAACATTGTTTCAGGTTTATTTCCATCAGTTTTGCTAAATCATACGATCCAGGTGTTTGGCGGTAGATAGCTCTTGACCCATTGGCGGCGCGGTTGGTGGAACCATCCATGTGCAAACTAACAAAGACGTTGGCATGCAGAGAATTAGCTAATTCCGGTCGGAGGTACAACGACACAGCAACATCTGATTCCCTAGTCAAATGCACTGTGGCCCCTTCTCGAAGTAGTTTCTCTTTGACCAACTTAGCTACCTGCAAGTTGATTTGCTTCTCCATAGTTCCCATTGGCCCAATCGCTCCTAGGGCGCTGCCGCCATGACCTGGATCAAGGACAATTATTTTGCCCTGTAGTTTGGGCACATTTCGGACAATATTCACTTTTTCTACAAAAGCGATCTTGCCGCTACGTTTTAATTTTTCCATCTGCTGATTAGCATTTGCTTCATCTTGATAACTACCTACCTGTTCGATAACTCGAAAAAAAGTCTGTTTATTCAAGTCTACTCTCCTAATATAGCTCAGTTTTCCCTGATCATCTAAGGATTTTTTTAATTGCTGTGCTCTAGCTTCTAGTAAAAAAGCTCCTAACTGTACTAGGACACGATATACTGAATCCTGTTGTTCGCTCAAAACAATTCCCCCATCAAGCCCAATACGAAGGTTACTATGCTTTATTTTATGCCGAAGAATAATAAAGGGAACCATGTTAATTCATGATTCCCTACCGTTTTTTGTATTAAGTTGTTATTAGAATTCCTAACTGTTGTTTGTCCCTACTTGATGTTCGATGGTACCACCACCGACCACTACCTCGCCCTGATAGAAGACTACGGCCTGGCCTGGTGTAATTGCTCGCTGAGGTTGTCGGAAGCTTACTAACAGTTTGCCGTTATCTTCAGGAGTAATTACGGCAGGTGCCGCCTTCGCGCTATAGCGGATTTTAGCTTCGACTTCCAAAGGTGCTACAAGGTGCTCTTGAGAGATTAGATTAATATCCCCGGCCAGTAAGACTTGACCAAACACTTCACTGTCATTCCCGAGAATTACCGCATTATTGGCGATATCCAGCGCAACCACATAAGCGGGTTCCCCTAAGGCCACTCCTAAACCTTTTCTTTGGCCAATCGTATAAAAAGGTAGACCTTTATGCTGACCAACCACCTTACCTTTGGTGGTAATGAAGGGGCCAGGCTTGATCTGTTCCCCCAATTTTTCCTGTAGAAAAGCACCATAATTGTCATCAGGAACAAAACAGATTTCCTGACTATCAGGCTTATTCGCCACAGTCAGACCCCGTTCCCGTGCCATTTCCCTGGTTTGGACCTTAGTGTATTCACCTAAGGGGAGCAGCGTATGGGCTAACTGGTCTTGGGTAAAAGTATACAAAGCATAGCTTTGATCCTTTCTTGTATCTAACGCACTAATTAAA
>CAZKEO010000366.1:0-2949 GCA_964551785.1 uncultured Eubacteriales bacterium
TATAGCGACTGCTTCTAAAGGGCTGTCCCTGGAGGCATATTTTTCCATTGTAACCTCGTAAGTCCATAATACTATACATTCGGTCAGCCATTTCCCAGGATTGGATGAACAGCACACCAAGGCTGTTAGCTATCCCTGGAATATTACCCCACAAAGCCTTGCTGGCATAACCTCCCCGTAAATTTAAGGCCTTCAAAAGGTTCTTAAGTTGGACAAGTAACATAAAAAAACACCGATAGGTAATAAATAGTCCATCCGTGATGAGGTTAGGCAGGAAGTAACTCAGTACTTTGAAGATTTCACCTTGTGCTGTGGTTGCTATGACGGTCAATAAGGCGAGTACGACTGTGATTGACTTAACCAACATAACCAAACTGGCCATAGTCCAGCCTTTGATTGCTAACGCAAAAAAAGCTGCAAAAAAGATAGGATACCCTAAATACGGTACTAAAGCTAACAGCGGGAGTTTTTCTATTAGCATTAAGATAATTAGTAAAGCTGCTACCACAGTTAAGGGAAACCAGTTATTGCTTAAAATGACGGTGCCCAAGACAACTGTAACCATTAAGAGCTTACTCCAAGCTCCAGCCTTATGTAAAATGCCTTGTCCATGCACAGCTAAGTTATCAATTAAAGCTAAGTCCAATTTACTTTCACCTCAAAACTATTCCCTGATGTAGTTGCTGAAAATGTCGGGGCGTATTTTATAAATAAATTTGATGATTGTACTGATAGCCAATGTCTCCAGTAGAATGCCAAGGCCAGTTATACTTAAGATAAAGATAGCTATCCTCTGCCAAGTAGTTTGGTTGAAAACATCTCCACTGACAGCTGTTTCAATTACTTGGCTTGGATTAAGTCCGGAAATCCCAACAATACCTAATAGCAACGTATTGGAAAAAATCAGGGTAAGTAAGACTGTCACTGCTGTGGCCCTGCCTAAGGATAACCGCTTACCTATCAGGGCAAAAATCATATAACCCAGCATAACTTCTAGGCCGATTAATAACGTATTGATACCAACGACACTTAAACCACCATGACCGACTAAACTTAGTAGTAAATTGATGATAAAGGCAGCGATAAAGCCCAGCCAAGGTCCTAGGATAATGCCCATGAAAACAGTAAGATTTAAGTGTACTGGGAAGGGACCTAACGGCACTGACATTGCTAAAAGTACCAAAGCACATACCACTCCCAATTTTGGCACGAGCTCTTTGGAATCTCGTTGACGTAATTTATAAAGGGAATATGTAATCATCAAACCACTACAAAGAAAGCCGATTAATAACCAAATTGGGGCAATAACACCGTCAGGAATATGGATATGACTCATAACTCACCTCATGTAATAGTTTTCCAGGATAGATTAGCTAGGAATGCAGGCCTCACAATAACCATAGACTTCAAACTGATGACTGGTGATCTTGAATTTGTAATCCTCTTTAAGCTCATTAAATTGATCCATGGGGCAAATGGGTATTTCAATTGTTTGACCACAACTTAGACACACCAAGTGATGATGGTGATGTTGAGAATAGCACAACTTATATCGACAACAATTCTCCCCACCAACAGTTATATCATGTACAAGGCCCATCCGTTTTAGCAAATTCAAATTCCTATAGACGGTATCAAAACTAATCTTAGGAAACTTGCGCCTTAACTGCACCAAGATCTCTTTAGCAGTCCAATGCTTGTTTTCCGCTAACAGAATTTCCACAATAGTTTTGCGCTTACCGGTTAACTTGTAACCAGCTGTTTCTAATTCCTTTATGATAGCACTAAACATAATTTCACCTGCAAAATCAGAATTATTCTTATTTATTCTTATATTATGCAGTATTTCCTAGACAGTCAAGCCATATACCATATATTTCTATTTTATAAAAATAAAAAAGAGTCTGTACTTAGTACTCAGACTCTTTTAGATATTAGCATTTATTAGTTGGTCTATTGATTTAAATCTTTGCGTTGACCTGTTTCCAGATAAATAACGGCTTCTCCAATGTTAGTGGCATGATCAGCAATGCGTTCTAAGTACCTTGCGACAAAGAGCAAATAGGTGCCCTGTACAATGGTGTTAGGATGCTTTTGCATAATCTCGAGTAGTTCATCAAAAACCAACCGATACAGATGGTCAATTTCGTCATCTTTTAAACAGGCAGTTTGGGCAAGCACTGTGTCTCCATTCACATAAGAGTCTAGGACACTCCTAACCATATTCTGTGCTAGCTTAGCCATTTTGGGAATATCAATTAATGGCTTAATCAGAGGGTCATTAGACATCCGCAAGGTAATTTTAGCGATATCTGCGGCATGGTCGGCCATCCTCTCTAAATCGATGACAATTCGCACCCCTGTGCTAATTTTTCGTAAATCTTTCGCCAGGGGCTGCTGTGTGGCAATTAGGATCATGCATTTATCTTCAATTTCTCGCTCGAGATTGTTAATAACTGCATCCCCATCAATTACGCGCTTAGCCATCTTTACATCTTGTTTAGCCAATGACTGTACGGCATCATCTATGGCTGTTTCGACTAAACTGCCCATCCGTAAAATTTCCCTTTGTAAATCTTCTAAGGCTTTGTCAAAACTAATTCTTATAGCGCTCATTAGCGTCACTCCCAACTTGATTGCTCTATTTTATAATAATTTTATTAACCAAAACGACCAGTAATATAATCCTCAGTTCGCTGGTCTCGTGGCATAGTGAAGATGTGCTCGGTACTATCAAATTCAATTATTTCACCAGACAGAAAGTATGCTGTATAATCGGAAACCCTTGCTGCTTGTTGCATGTTATGGGTCACAATTACGATGGTATACATATTCTTTAGCTCTTGTACGAGCTCCTCTACTTTCATAGTAGAGATGGGATCAAGGGCAGAAGTCGGTTCATCCATTAATAGCACTTCGGGATCAACGACGAGTGCACGCGCTAAACCC
>CAZKEO010000367.1:0-2925 GCA_964551785.1 uncultured Eubacteriales bacterium
AAACACAAAAAATGGAGGCCAATTTAAATGAAAATTACTACTTCGAAAATGATTACTTTACTTGTAACACTTATTCTTCTTACTACGTTTGCTCTTACTGGTTGCGGATCAAAAGGTGCGACGGTTGATAAACAAGAAGCAACTGCTACGAAAACTGCCCAGTTTGCCGCAGACAAAACTCCTTCCGACGCTACGGTAAAGGAAGGATTAGCTAAATTGTTAAAAAATGCCAGACAACTACGTAAAGCCGCTATAGCTGGCGATGAGGTTAGAGTAAAGGAATACGGACCGAAATTAGAAGAAGAATGGTCGAAAATTGAGGATAATATCAAACCAAAATACCCTGAAAGTTACGATCAAATTGAAAAAAGTTTAAATCCTATCGTGGCAGGATCAAAGGCTTCATCCTTCGATAAAGACGCTATTTTGAAGCTCGACGAGCAACTGATACAAGTGTTATATGATCTGGCACAAAAGTTAATTCCAGTTGATCAAGTTAAAGCTGGTGGGACACAATTAATCGGTCTTACCAACGATTTGAGAAAAGCAATTGATGCGGGAGACGAAGCTAAAATCAAAGAAATCGGTCCGAAATTAGAGGACGTTTGGAGTACCTTTGAGGATGGTGTGAAACCGCGTAACGTGGATCTTTATGAGGAGATCGAAAAGAGTCTCAATCCTGAGGTAGCTGGCACACAAAAAAGCCCGATCGACAAGCAAACCTTGGCGAAGTTAAATGATGATTTAACACAATCATTAACAAAATTGGTGCAAAACTTAAAATAACAAAAAAGATAGATTAAGCAGAGAAGGTATTCGGATAAACCGATTACCTTCTCTGCTTTTATATGGGAACTAAAAGAAATAAAGATAGGTAAAAAGACTATGAATAGCTATGAAGAAAGAATAACTAACACCAGTTATTCATACTTTCTTCATGAGATCTTCACACCAGTTGGATATGATGTAGAGATTGGTACAAAGATGTAATCGAGGTGAAGGACAATGTGGGGTTTACTTATTATCCAATTGGTAGTGGCCGGGTATTTATGGTATTACCTTGCCAATAGAGTTGAGGAACTATCTGTTAAAGAAGAATCACGATAATCGAGAGTATTCGGGAAAACTGTACAAAAGGTCAGGCATTGTCGAATCTGTTTTTAGACCTATGATCTTTTTTGCAAATTCTCTAGATATTTATAATATGTTCATAACTGATCTGTATAGTAATAGGCAGGATTATTGCATTTTTGAACTTGCAATAACAAAAAAATGAGTTTGTCATTAGAGCCCTGAAAGTGGGGCAAAAGGGAGGATATATGAAAAAAGGTAAATGGTTTCATAGAAAAACGTTGACCTTGACTGCTGTACTGGTATTGGGAATTATGGCGCCGGCAATGGCAGCGGACCAAGAGGTGTTAAGCCTCAAGCAAGTAGTAGATACAGCACTACAAAATAACCCAACGCTGCTGGAAAGTCAGAAACGCTGGGAGGGAAAAGTGGATAGTGTCCCAGTGGTGACAGCTTGGTCAAATCCAAAGCTTGGGATTATGGAAGATGATGCAAATGGATTGTTTTCTCCTGGTACGGCGATGATGACTGAGTATAGCTTGACCCAAGAAATCATGAACCCATCTAAATTGAAATCCATGGGTAAAATGGCTACCAGTGATGGGCTCATGTCTGAGGCTAACTATCAGGATAAACGTATGGAAGTGTATACCACAGCCAAACAGACCTATTATGATTTGCTATATGCCAGTAAAGCCTTAGAAATTGGCAAAGAAAATCAGCAACTCATGGGCCAATTGGTTCAGATTGCACAAGTCAATTATTCCACGGGCATGACATCCCTGCAAGATACGCTCAAAGCCCAGACTGAGTTTTCTAAGATGACTACTGATCTCTTAGACATGGCAGCGATGGAAGCGGTGACCAAAGCCAAATTGAATACGACAATGAACCGTTCTGCTGACACTGCATTAACAGTGAAGGAAGAATTCAGCGCATCACCACACAATTTCGATTTAGCTGGTTTAAAACAGCAGGCAGTTGATGGAAAACCAGCGGTCATCAGTATGCAACGTCAAGTCGAGATGGCCCAGGCTGGTGTAGAATTGGCTAAAAAACAGAAAAAACTTCCTGACTTTGAAGTTGGAGTTACTTATAAAGACCGCAAGCAAACAGAGATGCAAACGCAACCGGATACTTGGAAAATTAGCGCGATGGCGATGTTGCCCATTTGGCAAGATAAAAACAACGGCCAAATCAAATCTGCTGTCGCGAACTTGGATGCAGCTAACGCTTCATTAACTAATATGCAAAATATGACGTCACTGGATATCCAGATGGCGCTTACGGAAGCGCAAACTGCTTATCGAAAGATCGACCTTTACCAGAATACAATCATCCCTGAGGCAGAAGTATCTTATCAGGCCGGTGTTGTTGGTTATACCAATAGTAAGGTAGATTTTATGGCGGTGCTAGATAGTTTGAATGCTCTTAGAAACGCAAAGCTGGCTTCTTATAAGGCGCGAATCGATTATGAAAAAGCTTCTACGAATGTGGAGAAAGCTGTAGGGAAACCCCTATTGAATAGCGGACCACAGCCGTAAGGAATGTGGATGAAAGGAAGCGGGTAGCGTGATAGAAAGATTTAGGGGCAAAAAGAAACTGATCATTGGAGTGACGGCTGGCGTGTTAATTGCTGGTGGAGCAGGTTATTATATTTATATTCATAATAAGCCAGTAGCGGCGATGGATCATTCCGCTCATCAAATGGGCGCCAGCCCTATTATGGCAATGGGCGACACCGTAACCCTAGATGCAAAAGCTAGACAATTAGCAGGGGTGCAGACGGCGAAAGCTGAAGTGAAAGCCCTTTCTGAGGATATAAAAACGACTGGTAAAATCGCTATGAATGAG
>CAZKEO010000368.1:0-2924 GCA_964551785.1 uncultured Eubacteriales bacterium
CAGAATTGCTCAACCTCACCGAGTGAGCGTCCGTGCTCACCGGCGAGGCGACCGGCGTCCATGCCGGTCGGAGCAATTCTGCCGCACACCTGTGCTAAGACCTGCACGGTACTCCGCTAAGGTTCTACTAAACCTGCTGGTAGCCATCCCTAGGTCATCCTTAGGAGACCATATTAGTAGAGATTGACGGATCAGAGACCGAAAAGACGAAGCAAGTCGAACCCATTGTCTGACCCCAAGCATATTCTGCCAGCCCAAAACCCATGGGGAAGGGTCGGATAAATGCACCCCAATGTTGGCCCTGGGGTGGTTACTGCGGCACTTAAAGGCAGGCCTGTTCCCCGTGAGCACACACTATCGGCTACCTACCACTCCAAAGATGGGACAAGGCTAGCTTATATGCGACCTCTCCAGAGTTTATCATGGAAACCCGTGTCCGAAAGCAGGGCTGGGGGAATACATGCCATCCCCGATGCTTCCTGGACGTTCTACTGCCTATAAGGACTCTCAGGTCGGTTACCTGCCTCCCCCAAAGCAGGCTTAGGGCTGGCTACCAGTAGGTTTAGGAGTGCCTGGTGGAATACCTTAGCGGGTCTTGCGCAGTGTGCACAGCAGAAATTGCCCCGACCGACACGAGGTCGGTCGCCTTGCCGGTGGACATGGACGTACACTCGGCAAGGTTGGGCAACTTCTGCTAGTGCACCCAGCTTAGACCTGCTTAGGTAAGGAACTAAGCAACTCCGGACCTACTGGTACCAGCCCGGTAACCTAATAAGACAGCTACTAAGAGGCAGGTGACCGACCGGCAGAGACGCCAGACCCGCAAGATCGGCAGGTTCCACCTGCCCCACCCAAATAAAAATTGGACGGGTACGACCCCCAATGGGTCGACCCAGTCCAATCTAAACTTAATGGTAATATGTGGAACACTTGACCTCTATCTCGCTAATCTCCAACCGCAGCTTGTCATAAGCCATGTTCAGGTCTAAATCACCGACAGTCAGGATCAGCTTCTTATCTTCTTCAAAGTCTTCTAGAAATCTGGTCAGCATCGGAATCGGCCGAATGCGTTTATCCTGGAAATTACCCGGATCTCGTTTGTCTTCGATGGTAATATCTACTGCTCCGGAAGACTGTACTTCAAAACAAATTCGCAGGTTATGGGAACCAATCTCCGACAGTAGTGAGGCAAACCCATGAATGTTTTCTTCGTGTTCTGCTAAAAAGGCAATTGTTAACTCGTCAGGGACATCTAGTCTTCCAAAAAAATACCCTAGAGCACCACCCATTTGATCGTAACCCATAGTCTTCCCTCCTTACAGTTTAGTTTTCTTTCGAGTCAGAAAGCACTGAAACCGCGGGGTAAGTCTTACTGGTTCTGTTTAGTGATGATGTTGCCCACTGTGATATGGTTATACTTTATATATATTCAACAATGTCTTGTTAAATCCTGCCCAGACGTATTTGGAATAAAATATATTTCCCTTATATTTCCCTACCGATAGCTCGGGCAATCAGGCGGAGATCTTCCATTAGGAGTGCAAAATTCTCTGGAGTCAGCGACTGGGGCCCATCACAGAGTGCTTCCTCAGGATTGTTATGAACCTCTATTAATAAGCCATCTGCCCCGGCTGCTACTGCTGCTTTAGCCAAAGGTGGGACCAGTCCCCAACGTCCGGTGGCATGACTAGGGTCGGCAATGACTGGCAAATGTGAAAGATGCTTCGCGGCTGGAATTGCCCCTACATCCATAGTGTTTCTGGTAAAAGTTTCAAAGGTGCGGATACCGCGTTCGCAGAGAATTACCTGGTTATTGCCTTCAGCCAAAATATATTCAGCCGCCATTATCCACTCTTCTAGGGTAGCAGACAAGCCTCTTTTTAGTAAAATCGGTTTATCAATCTTCCCAACTTCCTTGAGCAAGGCGAAATTTTGCATATTACGGCTCCCTACCTGCAGGATATCGGCATATTGGTAGACAGTCTCCAAATCACGTGGGTCCAGCACCTCAGTAACAATCGGCAGGCCGGTTGCTTCCCGGGCAGAGGCCAACATTTTCAGACCATCTTCAGCTAAGCCCTGAAAGGCATAGGGAGAAGTGCGTGGTTTGAAAGCCCCACCGCGTAAGATTTTGGCCCCTGATTGTTGGAGTTGCAAAGCCAAATTAACTATTTGATGTTCACTTTCCACTGCACAGGGTCCAGCCATTACCACTATTTCATTACCACCAATGGTAACACCCTTGACCTTAAACACAGTGGCTTGATCTAATTCCTGTCTGGCTGCAAGCTTATAACTCATAGGCTTGTGCCTCCTAACGCTTTTTTCAAGGTCTGAATATATTGCTGTAACTGCTTCAGGCCTTCAGGCATAGTCCCAGCTTGGTTAATTAGGTTGACGATAGCACTGCCAACAACAACTCCATCACACTGATCTTTTAAATTAATAATTTGTTCTGGAGTAGAGATTCCAAAACCGACGGCCATCGGTAAGTTGGTTGCTTCCCGGACATTTGCCAAAAATTCATTGATATTATTCGCCAAACCAGCCCGGATTCCTGTTACACCTGTCAAGGAAACACAGTAGACAAATCCCTGACCATGCTGGCAGATCTGCTTAATCCTCTCACCAGGAGAAGTTGGAGCGACTAAGGGTACTAGGGCAATTTGGTGTTGGTGGGCTGCTTGCTCGACTAATTCTAGCTCTTCTAATGGGAGGTCTGGAATGATTAGCCCATTTACCCCAACTTCATAAGCCTTGGCCATGAAGCTTTCCACTCCATATTGCAGGATTGGGTTAACATAAGTCATGAGCACTAAAGGTACTTTAGTTTGTGAACGCACCTTAGCAACTAAGTTCATAATTCCGGCTAAGGAAGTACCATTTTCAAGGGACCGTTTGGAAGCCTGCTGAATCACAGGTCC
>CAZKEO010000369.1:0-2918 GCA_964551785.1 uncultured Eubacteriales bacterium
GGTTGGGGAAGGGGGAAACTGGTAATGGTAAGGGCCATTGTTTTTGGGTCATGACAGTTCGCGCAGTCGATGGGATGCTTGATCTGGTCCTTCAACTGGGCAAAAGGAGTTGCCCAAAAGGAGTCTCCCATTTTATCGACCAGTGGTTTTACGTTAGGGCTTTTACAATTCCAGCAGGAACTGACTGTTTTTGGCCCAATACGCTGGGTGTTGGATACATCTTCCAAAGCCCAAAGATGGCCTCGCTCTTCGTTATAATCTTCCGAAAAAGGATAGCCTGCAAACAGTTTAACTAGGGCAGGTGATTCTTTTAAATGTGATTCCGGGATGGAACCACCGTATTTGGAATTTCCTTTCGTTTGTTCCTTTTGCTTAAGATAGCTGGCATAGTGATCAGGATATACTTTTCCCCATACGGCGGGATCGAGTTCCCCTTCAGGTATTGTGGCATTCGTGGGTTGAGTGGGTACTTTTTGGGTACAACCAACGATAAGAGCTCCCGCCATTATTAGGATGAGACTGAGCATCATGAAACCGCGCCAGGTTTTTTGCATAAAATTTCTACCTCCATTTTAGCGAATTGGTGTGTAAACAGCATGGCTGCTGAAAGGCTGAGTGGGCGTATCATGCGGTTCTCCGCGATGGCACTCGAAACATTGTTTTCCGTCACTTGTGTTAATTCGTGCCACAACCGTCGAATGACATCGAATGCAGTTGCGTTGAATAATCTTTTTACTCCATTCCTTTGTAAGTAGTACATCAGGTTGGGCAAAGGTATTTTTGTAATAGTCCCTCGCGCCTGAATATCCTTTGTAGGCGATTTGCTCAAGAATGTTATCATGAGGGATGTGACAATCCTTACACCCTACACCGTTTGTCTCGCGGTGCAGGCTGTGAAAAGAGGCTTCGTAGGGGATTTTCATGATATGACAGGTTGTTCCGCAATATTGAGTGGTCGATGTCCGCTCATATTGCATAAATAGAAAAACTACACCAATAACTAGCAGTGGCAACCCGATGAGAAGCCATTTTTTTGTTCGTAAAGATAAATTCTTCATAGGGACCTCCTCCAAAACTCATCTAGTTTAGTATGGAGTTCTATACATATTTTTATGTAGGTAGGTACTCACTATTGTCCTGTTAAGTTGATACTATTGTGTAGCACGAACTACCTATTCTGTGAAATTGCTGCAGGGGTTGCCCAAAAACAAAAAAGAAAGCTGGAAGCATGATGGCTTCCAGCTTTGAAAACGGTTGGAAAGGTATAGTTATTTAACAATAAGTACCGGGCAATGTGAATGGGCAAGGACGCGTTGCGTAACACTTCCTACGATTGCTCCAGTAATAGCTCCATAGCCACGGGTCCCCATGATTACTAAGTCAAAGTCTCTTCTGATTTCTTCTAAGATGCTAGTTGCAGCGTTTCCGGATTCATGTTTCTTAGAAAAATGCACGTCTCCGACATCAATGCCCTGCAAAGAAAATTCTAAGGCTAACTCACCATTCTTGTCGATTTGTTCCTGGTTACTAATCATATTATAGCCCGCATTGTATCCATAGTAAGCTTCCTGGGTTAGGGTAACGTGGAATAGCTCTACTTCTGAATTAAATTTTCTGGCTAGTTCCAAGGCTACTATGAGGGCAAGCAGAGTTTTATGTAAGCAGTGCGACTCATTAATATCCACCAAAATAGGATTACTACTGTTGAAAAATGAGCATACTAGCCAAAAATCAACTGTGAGGATAAAGCATGCAAATCACTTTAAATATCCCCGGATGGTTTCTGTTACTGATGCTTTCTCTAACTTTGTTATTCCTCATTTTTCTATTATCCAAGCGTTTTACCATACTGATCTTACGGAAAATCATAGGGAAAATCACGGGTACTGCCGCTAAAAGGCTACTTTCAGACAAATATACCCAGAACATTGGGGAGATGTGGCCCTCGCTAAATCGTTTTTCGATCTTGAATTTATTAGAAACAAGTCTGCGTTCCCAAGATGGGAAGGTCATCACACGACCCTTAGGAACTCCCAAACATTTTCTCGGTTTCGAAAACCTGATGTTTGCTCCTAAACTGATGACTAGTTTATCCCTCCAGGAAAGTGTTAAGGTAGATATGCAGGTAACAATCGCTCCAAACGCCGCTAAGCCGCTTACCATTGGCATCCCACTGATGATTAGTGGCATGGCCTATGGCTTAGCGCTTAGTGAGGAAGCCAAGAGAGCTTTGGCTAGAGCCGCAAAAACACTCCAAACAGTAACCTGTTCGGGAGAAGGCCCCTTTCTGCCCGAGGAGCGTGCGGACGCCGGGAAGTACGTCCTGCAAATTTCCCGTTGGATCTGGGGGGGGAGAAATATCGAACAAATCTCCTCCGCCGATATGTTGGAAGTTCAAATGGGGCAAGGGGCAGACATGGGGTCTGTTCTGGTAGAGGCTGTGGAACTTCAAGGTAGAGCGCAAGTGCTTGCTGGATTAGCTCCCGGCCAGTCGACTAACTCATTTCCTGCCCCTCCCGGAGTAAAAACACCTGAGGATTGGCCAGGTTTCATGAAAAGTTTACGCAAACAGGCCAAGG
Organism: uncultured Eubacteriales bacterium; assembly: GCA_964551785.1. Classification (GTDB taxonomy): domain Bacteria; phylum Bacillota; order Carboxydocellales; family JAJZTU01; genus CAZKEO01. Next base: position 2,580 of record CAZKEO010000369.1, read on the forward strand.
GTATTCCAATAGCCCTAAAACTGATGGCAACTGGGCACCTAGAAGAAGACTTGGCTGTAGCAGTCGATCTAGGTTTTGACGCCGTCATTCTAGATGGGGCCCAAGGCGGGTCCCATGCAACTACTCCGATCAAACAAGATGATTTCGGAATACCAAGTTTAAATGCCCTTGTTCGTGCAGAACGATATTTAAAAAACACTCAGATAAGTTTGATCGTGGCAGGAGGATATTTTACTCCAGGACAATGTCTTAAAGCATTAGCCTTAGGGGCGGACGCAGTTTATCTTGCTACAGTTCCACTTTTTGCTTTGGTACATGGCCAAATAGATAAGGTGATTC
>CAZKEO010000370.1:0-2916 GCA_964551785.1 uncultured Eubacteriales bacterium
AATGACCCTTCTCCAAGAGATTCCTTGGAGGGATACATGTTAGTTACGGCCAGTATCTTCATTTAGTAACAGCCGAAGGAAGGGTTTTATATCCAAAGCACTTGGTTTAAGTTGAATTGCCCCTAATCCGAAAACAAATCCGGCAACAGATAGTCTCATCGATGCGTGCAACAGGTAGAGGAGACTCCAGATAGTCAGTGCCAGTATAAGCGCTTTGAACTCTTTTGAACTTTTTTGATTAAACCTTTGAAAACCGATAATAATCAAAACGCCAGCAGAGGCCACTCCAAAAAGGCCATGCTCCGCTAAAAGCCTGGAGTATTCAGTATGCGCTCTTTTAGCTGAACCTAACTCAAGATAATGATAGTGCACCGAACGCCCTGGACCTACGCCGAAAAGGGGGTTTTCAATGAAAATATTTAGATCAGCTTCTGCAATTTCTTTTCTTCCTGTTGTATGTAGACTTTCGAAACGTTTGCTGAAATTACCTTGCGTAAATTCATCGAGCTTTGGAATTATTAAAAAGGCGGCGGCCAAAAAAATGGCTAAACAGCCAAAAAGAATTGGTTTTATAAATTTATGTTTTCGGGCTAATATAATAGCCGCAATTGCTGAAGCAGCCAACATATTCCAGAACCCGCCTCTTGAGAAGGTCAATGCGCACTGCATTAATAGCCACGAGCCGGTAAGGGCAAAGGAATATATGGACGCTTTCGTACGACTAAAATATAAGCAATGGAAAAAGGCAATCATCGCTCCAAGGCCAAGGATGCTCGACACTTGGTTGGGACCGAATCCTGCGGAACTGATTTTGCTTGAACCATGTACATCCATTTGCTCCACTGAGGCCAGCCCGACTATTGCTAAGAAACCAATGCTTGCAATGCCCACCAGTATGGCTATAAGAATTCGTTGAATGTCGCGCCATTGAAGTTTAATGACACCCAAAAAAACGGTACACGAAACCAAACATAGAGGGCCGCTAAGATTAAAGCTAATATCTTGTCTGTCGAAAAAAGGCAAAACGGCTAAAGACGGAAGCAAACACAAAAAATATAAAGCCGGCAGTTTGGCAATACGTGTGAACTTCCGTTCTCTAATCAACGTTAAAATAGCTAACAGGCTAATTAAATACTTTCCGAATTCCCAGAAAACTTCAGCCTTGCCTATTCTCCACAAGATTTCAGATCCAGCCACATAAGCCATGCCAGCAACTATCATCCATACTGGCTTCTTAGCAAAAACCAGATAAAGTAATACACAAAGGACGATAAACGCATGAGCCGTAGCAACTACTGGGAACCTTTGAATCAGCAGTGCAATCGGAAAATGCAAAAAAATACACAAACCAATAATTTTACCAAAAAGCAGTCCCTGCTCGTTTTCCAGTAGCATCCCTCGAGATAGAAGTAATGCAATGCCGGTTTTAGATCGTGTCGTCGTTTTTTTTATGTCCAGCGTTCTTTCCAAAAATAACAGTTCCTCTAGATATAATAAAAATTATCTCATAATCTTAGTAATTAACCACATTTTGTTCAACAACGAAGGCCTTTTTTTTAATAGTGCTACTTTATATAAACATAGCAGCTTTTCTTCAAGGATTTCCATACCGTGATTTGTTTGTATATATTTTTTGGCGTGTTCACCAATTCTCAGCCTCAAGCTGCCATCTCGAATTAAATCGGCGATCACCTTAACAAAGCCCTCCTCGTTTTGAGGGTCGACTAAGAAACCGGTTTTGCCTTGCTCGATGATCTCGTCAACTCCCCCTACTTTGCTTGCAACAACCGGCAGACCATAGGCCATAGCCTCTAAAACGACATTCGGCGTTCCCTCAACATCGGAGGTTAATACCAGCAGATCAGCTTCAGAGTAGGCAAGGCCAATTTCTTTCGTATAATTCCTAAATTCTAGCAATGGTGGGGTCAGGTTAAGCTCTTGAGCTAGTTGTACGATCTGTTCTCTTAGTGGCCCTTCTCCGATGATTATAGCCTTAAATCCTAAACACCCTGATTGATAAAGCCTATTAAGAATATTAATCAAACGGTCAAAACGCTTCTCTTTACTTAAACGCCCGACCGAAAGCACTTTGACAGTCTTATCTTCTGTGTCTAATTTTTCACTCGATACAGCAGTCATAGCGTTGGGAATATAAAAAAGATTGATTTGTGGGATTCCAAACTTGTTAGCTAATTTAATTGAGTTCCTTGAATTAGCCGATAGTATGTCCGGCATAAATATACTCAGTTTTCCAAGCAATCTTCCGGTAATTTCAATTTCATACCTAAGGTCACTTCTAGACGAACCTACGGATGGCTTGCCAAGTATTATTCCCGCAATTGAGGCATATAAGTTTGTATAAAAATGATGGCTGTGAATAACGTCAGGAGAAATCTTAGCTAACTCTGCAATAATTCGAATAAGTCGGAGCAGCCTGTTTTGATGCTTCCCTACCCAAATAACCGGTACACCTGCTTTTATAAGCTCAGCTTCCCAGAACTCATCCCGTGTAAGTGAAAGCACAGTCACTTGTACCTGCCGGCGTCTTAAACAATTTGCGATGTAGCTGAGCTGACGTTCTGCACCTCCGATTCCAAGAGTTCCCGCAATAAAACAGATCTTCAGCCCTTGGAGGGGAACTCCCAATCGGTTATGGAGTTTTCCTTGGTATGCGCAAAGCGTTGCCAATCGATTCCTTCCATCTTTCTAAACTGTATTGTTTAGCGGTATCAATCGCAGCTTCCGACATTCTTTTCAATAACTCGGAATCTCCTATCAGTTTAACTACCGAGTTCGCCATCTCTTGGGGAGTCCGGTCATTCATTAAAAGGCCACAACCACTACTTAGTAGATAAGGCAGAACGGAAACCCGTGTCGTGATCACTGGTAACCCTGCGGCCAAGGCTTCTAAAACAA
>CAZKEO010000371.1:0-2904 GCA_964551785.1 uncultured Eubacteriales bacterium
ATTCAAACTACACAGTATCTTAGACCACCAGGCGCGCGAAGCGCTTTTTTTAATGCTCTTTTAGGGGCATACCTCTCTATCTTGAGGCATAGTTATAAAAAAGGAGTCAAAAGAGATAGGAGGGATAGTTGATGGAAAGCAAGGGGGAAGGAACTAAGCACCGAGTAACCGTTACTGATCGTGGTTTGACCTCCGTGGAAGGTGTAGAGCATGTCGGTAGTTTTGATGAAGAGGAAATCGTGCTTGATACTAAAATGGGTGTGCTCATCCTGAAGGGTGAAGGCCTACACATTATTCAACTCAATCTCGATGAAGGGAATTTGCTAGTTGAAGGTTTCGTTAAGTCAGTTGATTACGCAGATGAAAGAAGTAGTAAGAGCTTAAAAGGGAAAGGTAAAGGCTTGATACAGAGGCTATTAAAGTAGGAAAACAACCGTAGAGAGGTGTGCACATGGTTCCGCTTTCTGAACAGTTTAGTTCTTTTGTTATTACCGTGAGCACCGGAGTGATTATGGGCGTTACTTACGACCTTTATTGGTCGGTCAGGGAACGCTTGCATTTACGAAAAATTGGCACCGGCATAGGCGACCTACTTTTCTGGTCGGTAAGTACCGCTATTGCCTTTTTTCTTTTGCTAATCGGCAACTGGGGAGAGGTCCGTTTCTATGTTTTCATCGGTATCATACTCGGCATTACCGGTTATTTACATTGGTTTAGCCCAGTGATTCGAAAAATTTTCAATTCCCTGCTCTTAGGACTCATAAAAACAATCACGCTGATATTCATGCTAGTAAGCTGGCCTTTCCATGTAATCAGAAAATTAGCAATGGTCCCAGTAGGAGTTTTCATCATCTGGAAGAGTTGGCAGAGCAGGCAAATCCGTGTGGTTGGGCAGAAGCTGCATAAAACAATCAAACTTCTTTTCAGAAAAAAGGGTGCGTAGGCAGGAAAAATTAAGAAGATGTAGAAAACATGTAAATAGTTTGTAATTAGTTTGTACAAACCTTGTAATAAGTTAGTCACAGGTTGTGGATAAGTTGTGGATATTCTTAGGGTAAGTTCGGGATAACCAGTGGAAAAGTCCCTAAGACATAGATAGTTTAATGGGGTAAATGTTAATGAAAGTAGAAATCCGAGGAGCTGAGAAGCTAAGTTTCAGGGAAAGACAAGTGGTTACCCTTAAGGAGATGGGTTATTCCAGTGAAAAAATAGCTAAACAGTTGCAACTAAGTGCCAGCACAGTGGCAACTTTATATAATCGTGCCCGTAACAAGGGGTATGAAGTGGTAATTATCATACCTGGACAGGCCTTAGGCCTCTTTGGGTCGGTTGATGATGAAGAGGAAGGTGAAAAATAAATGAAGTCCAATGTATTGCCAATGGCAACCCGAGCTAGGACTACCAAGCAGACCCTAGTGGACAAGCCGATCAGCAAGAAAAAAAAGCCGACTGCACTTAAAATAGTAGCCTTAGGGGTAGTAATCTATGCTGGGGTGGCAGTGGTTTCTTTTGGACAGCAATTTTTCCAACTCCATGGAATTAACCAGAATATAGATAGGATTCAGCAAGATATCACTAGCATGCGGCAGAAAAATCAGCAGTTAAGCTTGGAGATTAAGCGCTTGCAGAGTGATGCCTACATCGAACGAATTGCCCGCGAGCAACTCGGTTTAGTGAAGCCTGGTGAAACTGTACTATTAAAAGCAGAGGTAAATCCGGGGAAAGCCTTACCCAAGGACACCGTGGTAGATGTCAATGAATAGTATTGATATTACTTAATTCTTGACAATAACGTAGATATTTCGGTATAATCGTCTTATACATTGAAGTCTATGGGGAGGAAATTTTTGTTTATGACAATTGAGGTTGGGAGCATTTTAGAAGGAATAGTTACTGGCATAACTAATTTTGGAGCCTTTGTTGAATTGCCAGGTGGAGTAACTGGACTGGTTCATATTTCGGAAGTAGCTGATGCCTATGTAAAAGATGTGCGTGATTATCTTAAGGATCAAGATCGGGTAAAAGTTAAAGTAATATCGGTTGATCCCAAAGGCAAAATCGGACTCTCGATTAAACAAGCTAATCCAGCTCCTCGACGTCCTGAACGTCGTGTTCCTCAGGTTTCCTTTGAGGATAGGATGTCTAAATTCATGAAAGACAGTGACGAACGCCAGCAAGATATTCGGAGGAATACTGATGCTAAGCGCGGCGGCCGGGGCGGTGGCCGGGGTTAATTAATCATATAGAATTGGGATATTAGAGCATTCCTCAAGCAGGAATGCTTTTCTGTATTGTATCTATTTTACTTGTATGGAGGTGTAGTAATGAGGGTTGCCAGTATTGACATTGGAACTAATTCATGTCGCTTATTAATCGCAGAGGTTAAGGTAGGGCAAGAACCAAACTCACTTTACCAAAATATTAACACAACAAGGATCGGAGAGGGTATCGGTCATTCTGGGGATAGCTTAAAATTGAAGGCTATGGAGCGAACAGTTACGGCTTTAGCAGAGTTTGTGGTCTTGATGAAAGAATTCTCTGTAGAAAAGTGCCGAGTTGTGGCTACTGCCGCAGTTCGGGAAGCAGCTAATAGCCGGGAATTGTTACAATTAGCTATGGAAAAAACAGGCTTAGCCATCGAAATCATCTCTGGAGAAGAAGAAGCACGGTTGATCTGGCTTGGAGTTTCTCGGGGTGTTTGTCTTGGACTTGAAAAGGCATTATTCATTGATATCGGGGGGGGAAGTACTGAAGTAATTGTTGGAGATCAGTATGAACCGATATTTCTCAAAAGTCTTGAACTCGGTGCTATCCGGATGATGAATACTTTTTTCCAGGGCAATATCACTGGTATGGTGTATCAGGAGTCTCTTGCTGATCTCAGGTCATATATTGATGCAAAAA
>CAZKEO010000372.1:0-2900 GCA_964551785.1 uncultured Eubacteriales bacterium
AGTAGTACCTTGCGCGGAGTAACAATTGGCGGGGAAATCATTCCCAGATTAATGATGAAATACCTGTTCTGGCAGTAGCCGCAGCAGTAGCAACAGGAGAAACGCTGATTCAAGATGCCCAAGAACTGAAGGTTAAAGAGACGAATAGAATTACTGCGGTTGTAACTGAACTGAGCAAATTTGGGGTTCAAATTGAGGAAAGACCTGATGGCATGCGGATTATCGGAGGCAAGCAGTTGGTTGGGGCCAACTGTGAGAGCTATCATGACCACCGAATGGCGATGTCAATGGCCATAGCCGGCTTAGTAGCATCGGGTGAAACACAAATTAATGATCCAGCATGTATCAACATCTCTTTCCCTGGCTTTGGGGAGCTTTTAACAAGTTTATCAAACAATTAATACCAATGATTATATTCTAAATGAGGTGCACTCATGTCAGTAGCTATTGTCACCTGCCAAACTTACGAGGAACAACAGGTATTGGATAGTGTGCAAGCCTGCTTACTACACTTAGGAGGCCTCGAGGCTTTTGTGAAACCTAGACAAAAGGTGGCCCTGAAGCCTAATTTAGTGATGAAAAAAAACCCCATGGAAGCGGTCACGACTCATCCGATGGTAGTGCTAGCAGTAGCTAAGGAAGTTTTAAGGGTGGGAGGAATCCCCATCATCTGTGATAGCCCAGGCGGCCCGTTTCACACCGTCAAAGGTTTGGAAGGAATATATAAGGCTTGTGGACTAGTCGAGGTTTCGCAGTTGACCGGTGTTCCGCTCAACTACGATATTACCGAAAAAAGTTGTCCCCACCCGGCAGGGTTGGTTATTAAAAGTTTACCGATTATCAATCCCTTGGTGGAAGCGGATGTCATTATAAATTTACCTAAATTAAAGACCCACTCCATGACCACCTATAGTGGTGCAGTCAAAAATCTTTATGGAGCTATTCCAGGCATGAAGAAAGCAGAATATCACTTCAAGATGCCTAACTATGAGGATTTTGCTAATCTCCTAATCGATATTAATACCCTTTTAAAACCTGTCCTGCACATTATGGATGGTATTGTCGGGATGGAGGGGGATGGGCCTACTGCCGGGGTACCGAAACCAGCGGGTTTAATTTTAGCCAGTGAAAATGCTTTTGAGTTAGATACCGTCTGCATTCATCTGATGGGTTTAACGGAAAGAGCTGTCCCTACCCAAGTTGCAGCCCAAAAAAGAGGTCTACTCAAAGCTATTGAACAAATAAACCTGATGGGTGAATTCCAAGTGGGCAAACTAGTCAATCTAAAGTTTCGACCACCTAGAAGCCGTGAAATTAGCTTTCTCCATAATTATCTACCTAAGTTACTGGCAGATCAGCTCTCGAGTTTCCTGACACCGCGCTTAACCTTTAGTCCCGAATTATGTGTGGGTTGTGGGGAATGTGCCCGCTGTTGTCCGGCTAAGGCGATTAACCTAACCAACCAGCGCCCGCAAATCAAGGAGTCCGCTTGTATTCGCTGTTTTTGTTGTCAGGAACTTTGTCCCTATAAAGCTGTAGAAGTTCAAAAATCCTGGCTAGCCAAAATATTATTTAAATAATTAGCGCTCTAGGTCTTGCTATAATTGACTTTGGGGGTAGGTTATGCTAATATAATTTCAAGAGTATAAAGGGGAGTAGCTGGCAGAACGTTGCCGGGCAAAGTCGTCAGTACGGCTGTTTAAGTAACAGCTCGGTTTTGCCCCCTAATCCAACGATTAGTAAGCAAGACCTTTACCATTCAATTTTTTTGAGATGGTAAGGGTTTTTTTATTATATAAAGGAGGTGAAAGCCATCTAGATGCATAAATTATACTAGGCAATAATTTTAAGTCATGGTAAGGTTAATCCAATAAGATAAGTAAATAATAAAGATACAAGGAGGTTTCGACGTGAAAAAAGCTTTAATTATTCTCGCGGTAATATTTGGGGTGCTCTTTGTAGTAGGGTCCTCTTTAGCTGGGATGTATAACAGCTTAGTAACTGATTCGGAAAATGTAAAGAGTTCGTGGAGCCAGGTTGACAACCAACTCCAGCGCCGGGCAGACCTGATTCCTAATTTAGTAGAAACGGTAAAAGGCTATGCCTCCCATGAAAAAGAAGTAATCGGCAATATCGCTGATGCCAGAGCTAAACTGGCTGGTGCCAGAACACCTGCGGAAGCTGCACAGGCTGATACCCAATTAGCTGGCGCTCTGTCTAGATTGTTGGTGGTAGTAGAAAACTATCCTAATTTAAAAGCAGATGCAAACTATCGTGCCCTGATGGATGAATTGGCTGGAAGTGAAAACAGGATTTCTGTTGCTCGGCGTGATTATAACAATGCCGTTCAACTTTATAACACCAAGATTCGGACTTTTCCCAAATCGATGATTGCCGGGATGTTTGGCTTTAGTCAAGCCGAATATTTTAAGGCAGAAGAAGGGGCCAAAGCAGTGCCCAAGGTTGACTTCGGAACATCAAAACAGTAAAAGGGGGGTGGGTACCCAGTGACAATTAAAATACCCAAGATTAGCAAAAAAATAACCCCCTGGTTACTGCTCCTAGTTTTGTTTTTTAGCTCCTTGGCCTCGTCTTGGGCAGCTGAAACCTATCCGCCCAAACCGGGGAACAATATCTATGTTAGTGACCTAGCAGCCATCTTGAGTCCCGCAACTGAGCAAGCAATTCTGGACTTAGGGAGTCAAGTGGAACAAACTACCACTGCCCAGCTCATAGTAGTAACTGTACCAAGTCTTAACGAACAACCAATCCAGGATTATGCCAATGGTTTGTTTAGAGCCTGGGGGATTGGTCAAAAAGACAAAAATAACGGCGTTCTGCTCCTGGTCCCTCGTGATGACCGCAGGGTTAGAGTCGAATAAGGGCATGCCTTAGCAGGG
>CAZKEO010000373.1:0-2878 GCA_964551785.1 uncultured Eubacteriales bacterium
GTTAATCTTGTCATCGCCGGGGCCTTCGCGAAAAAAATATCATCCCAGTTATCCTTTATCTGATTCCATTCGACGGAAGAATAGTTATGTAGGTTTTCAGTAAAACCGATACAGTCGGACTTGAGCTCTTTCTGGGCTGTGTTAATGATCTGTTCAAGCTGAAGTTTCATCGTTTCCGCCGCCTGGAGTTGCAGTTGTTCTATTGCCTTGGGATCAAGCACCTTTACACCGGTTGTTCCGACATCATGGAGTGAGGCCTTGACCGTCATAACTATATTCATCGTTATACCGTCTTCTGAGATTTGAGGAGTAATGGTCGTTTTGCCATCCTTAATGTCAAGCGAAATTTCTCCCTTCTCCCCATTAGTCTGCGCCTGGGGAGCATAAGTAAATGTTATACTACTCCCTTTTGGAGAATCCACAAGCCACCTATGGGCTCTTGTTTCAGCTTCATTCAGCACACCCACCATTTTCAGATTTTTATAAACGGCTGTCTTTCCTATCGTCAGGGTTTTAGACTTTCCCTCGGAGTCCAAGGGCCTACCAACAGCCTTTTGCAACTGGCTGGTAACCTGCTTGTCAATGTCATCCAACTGCGCTATTGGGGTAAAGCTAACCTGCGAATCTCCATTAAGAAGGGCAAAAAATTCATTACAGTTCATTGGTAGGACACGACCCGCTGTTTCAAAATTCTGCAAAATAAGATCCAGTCCTCTGGCTGGCACCTGCTCCAGTGCAATGTCTTTCTCAAGAATCTCCTTAGCTGTCTTGTCGGTGGTAAGCATCCAAGCAGTGCGGCGGAATTCCCTGTCGCGTTTTAGTTCGTCTAGTATTCCGCCTATGCCCATTTCCGCCAAGTCCTTTCCCAAGACAATCAGTTTGCAGTGAGAAAGTAAAATACGTCTCGTAGACTGCGCACCTAAATTGCGGATGGCTTCAGACAGCGACTTGCCCTCGCTATTCATTACCGTGTAAGCTCCTCCCCCGCCACCCCCTTGTCCACCGGTTTGTTTATTCCCCCCCTTACCCTCAGGACTTGCAATTTGCACGGTCAAGAGAATGATTTTACTCCCCGGTATACGGTCAAGCCCGATCGCGATGACCGTGGCTAGGCGATCTACCTCCTTATAATCCCAGCAACCCGTCAGCAGTAAAGATAGAAATACCATAAGCAAAGCCAATTTACGCATAGTTAACACCCTTTACTGCTCATTTTCATCGGGCGGGGCTGGTTTTAGGAAGAATTTCTGCCTCTGTCTGTTGTTGTTATTATTATTTGCGATCAGGCGGGGCCTTTCGCCCATAGCCCACCATGGTAACCTCATCACTGAATCTTTCATATCTTTCAGGTTAAAAGGAGCGATCGGAGCGAAGTAGGGTACCCCGAAGGAACGCAGGGATACAAGATGTGCCTGCATGACCAATAAGCCTAGCAGCATTCCAAAAAGGCCCAGGGTAGCAGCTAAACATATCATGCCGAACCGCAAAATCCGGATAGCCAATGCAAAGCTGTAGGAAGGAATGCCAAAGGACGAAATACCGGTAAGGGCTACTACGATCACCGTGGTTGGTGAAACCATGCTGGCCTGCACGGCAGCATTCCCGATAACTAGCCCGCCCACAATACTAACGGCTTGTCCCACCGGCTTCGGCAGCCGTATCCCGGCCTCCCGTAAAGCCTCAAAAGTCACTTCCATAAATAAAACCTCAACGATAGTGGGAAAAGGTACCCCCTCGCGAGCGGCGGTAATACTAAGCAACAGTGGCGTGGGTAGCAAACCCCGGTGAAAGGTAACAATGGCAATGTATATTGCGGGGAGAAGCAAGGCAAAATTGAGGAATATAAAGCGCACCACACGAACCGATGTGGCATAAATAGAGCGGTCATAATAGTCCTCGCTGGACTGCAAAAACTGAAACATCATAGTGGGTACTATCAGGACGAAAGGAGTTCCATCTGTAAAAATAGCTACCTGACCCTGTAAAATCCCAGCGGCTATTTTGTCTGGCCGTTCACTGTGATCAATCTGAGGAAAAACAGTGAAGGGTTCATCTTCGATCATTTCTTCGATATAAGCGCTCTCCAGCACCGAATCCACGTCGATTAAAGATATTCTTTTTTTCACCTCGGCGACCACTTTGGGATTCGCTGTTCCTTCCAGGTAGGCAATATTCACCTCTGTCTTGGTGGTCCGCCCTAGGACGAACTTCTCCAGTTTTAAGTTAGGAGTTTTGATTTTGCGCCGCAACAACGCGGTGTTTGTACGCAGGCTTTCTGTAAACCCTTCCCGGGGGCCTCTGACTACTCCTTCCGTAATCGATTCCGTAACTATCCGACCCTCAAAACCTTTTGTTCCTATTTTCAAGGCTCTGGCGGTTCCCTCCAGCAGCAAGGCGACGCTTCCCGTGAGTACGGCATCGGCGACTTCTCCGATTGTAGAGATTTCTGTGATGTTGCCGATTTCTAGGAATACGTTTTTAATTATTTCGAGATTATGAGAACCGGAAACTTCAAGATTTGAACACCGGATGTTCACTAGAGATTTTAAGATGTCTTGGTTTACCGTTTGTTCATCGGTAATCCCGTTCACATACAGGAGCAGGACAGGTACTTGTTCCTGTCCTATCTTCAATTCCCGGTAGGCAAAATCAGTGCAATTGGCAAAAATGGACTGAATTGTGGTCAGGTTCTCTGACAGTGTGCTGCTCAGGGGCGGGTGTTCTTGGTTTGTCTTAGCTTCAGCCTTAGCCTCAGGCGTAAGGGGCTGGTTTAACTCAGGTTCTGGCGCTTTTTTTCTTTTACGTGAACGGAAGAGTAACATACCGCCTCACATCCCTGCAAATTTATTAAATGGACTAACTATTATTATTTGCGCGT
>CAZKEO010000374.1:0-2870 GCA_964551785.1 uncultured Eubacteriales bacterium
AGCCTTTGTTCAGTGCACCCTTTTTTACTTCGTTCCAAGTCATTTTTCACGCTATTCACCTTCCCTTTCAAAGATAATACGTGTTCCAAATTTTGACGCCCGCAGTAATCGCCGCAGGTCTTCCAAGTCATATTTGTAAATCTCTGGTTGCAATTATTGGCTATGGGCCAGAAGATATATCTGAACCATTATAATCAGCACGGCGTGGCTAGATAAAATAGAGCATTGTAAATATTATATATTATCCCGAACATATCCCGAACATTCAATAAATGGCTCGCGCGAATCCCCCATCAAGCAGAACTCTCTTTATGAATACAACCAGGCATTGCCGGTTGTTTGGGACGGTTCTACTCTGACCATGTTGTATACGATTCGGCAGTTGCAGTTCCCCCGACTATTGAATGTACAGTAATTTCTATGCGCGGATCAACCGTATTTTGAAGATGCCTTTGCAATGCGCCCACCTGGGCAGGGTTTAAAGTTGTCGGAGTATTTACGGTGGCTTTGACATTAACAGAGTTGTCCTTTTGCTCAAAATTCAATCCGGTCACCGAAATCCCTGGGGTTTCTTGAGATAGATACCAGGTAATTTCATTCAACAAGTTGTCATAAAGCACCAGGTTCTCTCCTTGGAGGGTATCTCTGAAAGCAAACCCTTGGTATAAAAACTGCTGGGAATCTGCATCCTTGGTGATAGTGGACCTTATTATCAACTTTATGGAGTCATCAACTTCATCATTCAATTGTTGTTGAACGGTTAGTACTTCAGCCGGAGTTATAGCCTGAAAGGTCCGTACACTGGCAGTTATTTCGGGGATTCCTTCCACAGTCTCTTGAATCACACTGCTCACCTGGGCACCTTTCATAGATTTCAGCTGCTCGCTTATAATAAGTGATACCCTATTCATGTATTCCGCTTCCTGGGTTGTCTCGCTTCGCTGCTGCAGTTCCTCGGCACTGATAAATACTGGTCCTTTTCGGTCTGCATCTTTGGAAATAACTGAACGGACGATCAACTGGCTGTTGGGGTTCACCTGTGCTTGCAGAGCGTCTTCGAGACTGGCTACGCGCTGGGGATCAAATTCCTGAGGAGTTATCACTACCGCTCTAATATCCAGTGCTGTTTTGTTTTGGCTCCATTTAATATCTGACAGCCTGGCTCCCGCATATGTGTTCAATTGTTCGGTCAATACAGCTCGTATCTGATCATCCAATTTTCTCTCGTTTATAATAGTGATAAGGGTCTGAGTGACGAAGGCTGTAGCTAAGAGCAAAATAATAAAACTGATACCCAGGCGCCCGATTATATCCCTGATTATGGATCCATTGCTGACATGAGGAAACTCCACCACCCCCAGCATCATAAAGATACTGGCGGCGGCAAATTCGATGGCTATCAAGTTTATTGAGAAAAGTAAAAAAGCTCCCCAGGCCAACATCCAATTGCCTGCAGCCAGATTTAATCCACAGGCAGCCAGTGGAGGAACCAGGGCAGTGGCAATGGCGACCCCCGGTAAAGCAGGACTGATCTTCTCATCAACCAGGGCATAAGCCCCGGCCAAGCCGGAAGCCAATGCGATCAGCACATCATAAATGGTGGGTTGAGTACGGGCCAGGATTTCCGAACCGAAATCGGGACGTAAAGGGATAAGCCCTATCAAAGTAGGAAGGGCTACCGCAAGGATGATTCCAACTACCTCAGCAAATAGAGCAGTCTTAAGTAATCGGCGGTCACCAGTAGAGAGAGCAAGCGCGATGCCAAAAATAGGACCCATCAAGGGCGCTACCAGCATTGCGCCGATCACCACGGCGGTGCTGTTGGCCAGCAGTCCGAAAGTGGCGATTATAGCAGACAGACAAACCAGGAGATAGAAAGAACCTGAAGGTTTGGAGGGATCGATTATCCTCTGGCAGGCTCTTTCTCTCGCTTCCGGAGTCATACTCCGGTGCAACTTGTCCAATAAATCAGATAGCTCCATAAGATTCCCTCTTTTATGGGCCAAGAATCTTGGCAGAATGCTATATCTCTACAATATAATATAAGCTCCTAGCTAGTCTATATTTTTTTATTATTCTGCGATTTTAAGTGGCTTAAAACAGGTATGATTTAGGTAAATCAATTTGTCACGAAATAATAAAGGAATAGCTATTCTGCCCATAGAATAAGTTTCATTTACATTTAGGTAGATTTCTGACGGGAGGCGATAATTTATGATAGAATCACTCTGGTCCTTAATGAACAACCCTGCAACCAATAAGCTACTTATCGCAGGCAGCAGCATAATTATCTTTATCATTATTACTTACGCCCTACAGACTCCCATCAACAAATTTAGCCTCGATCAGGGTATGCGGTATCGCAGCAACAAGATATTTTCTTATATTCGATATGTGGGAAGCATTATTATCATAGTAGTGGCATTCAGTACACAGTTGACCGGCTTTACGATATTTTGGGGGGCAGCTGGTGCAGGTATAGCCTTTTCTTTACAAGAAGTCATTGCCAGTATTGCCGGCTGGGCAGCGATATCAGCGGGGAATTTTTATCGCCCCGGAGACCGCGTCCAATTAGGAGGAATGCGAGGTGACGTTATAGATATAGGCTTTATCCGTACGACATTGATGGAGATCGGCGAATGGATTGATGCAGATCTTTATACTGGTCGCATCGTCCTCATTGCCAACAGTTATGTTTTTAAGGAACCGGTTCTAAATTACTCTTCTAGCTTTCCATTTTTATGGGATGAGATAAAAATCCCGGTCAGGCATGGAAGTAATTTTCATCTGGCTAAGGAGATATTTAGCCAGATAACCGAAGAGGTTACAGCAGAACAAATTGAAAAAGCCCGGCATTCATGGAAAGAAAA
>CAZKEO010000375.1:0-2868 GCA_964551785.1 uncultured Eubacteriales bacterium
TTCCTGAAACCACTACATGCATGTCACTAAGCTCGGCCTGTTCTCTGGTAGGGTTAATTACAAATTGATTATTAACTCTACCCACAATTACCCCAGCAATCGGTCCGTCAAACGGAATGTCCGAAATGGTTAGCGCAACCGATGCTCCAATCATTGCAGTAACCGCAGGGTCATTATCTTGCTCTACCGACATGATAGTGGCAACCACTTGCACATCATTACGAAAACCATCTGGGAATAAGGGCCTAATCGGACGGTCAATTAGTCGGCCTGATAGGGTGGCTTTTTCAGTAGACCGCCCCTCTCGTTTAATAAACCCTCCTGGTATTTTACCAACGGCATATAATCTTTCTTCATAGTCAACTGTTAGTGGGAAAAAATCAATCTCCCTTGGTTTGGCGGAACATACTGCAGTAACTAGTACTGTTGTATCACCATACCTTAAAAAGGCTGACCCGTTAGCTTGCTTCGCTAACTTACCTGTTTCTACCTTGAGGACTCTTCCTCCAATTGAAATCTGGAATTCTTGTTGCATTATAACCTATGTCCTCCTCTCAATTCTCCATTCATTTATCTTAACTATTACTTTTTCGACATTATGTATAGTATTTCCTTCTAATAAAGGTAAAAATACTTAACCTCTTAATAAAATTACATTCGCTCGCTAATGGTTTTAAGTAAAATTAAAAGCGGGGTATTAACCCCGCTTTAATTACCTTCTTAAGCCTAGTTGTTCAATGATTGAACGGTATCGACTAAACTCTTTCTTCTTTAGATAATTCAATAAGCCACGTCTTTGACCGACTAATTTCAACAATCCACGACGGGAATGGTGATCTTTCTTGTGTTCCTTCAGGTGCTCGGTCAAATAGTTAATTCTCTCAGTCAGAATGGCAATCTGAACTTCAGGAGATCCGGTATCATTTTCATGAAGCTTATACTTTTCAATGATAACCTGCTTTTTCTCAGTTGCTAGGGTCATAATCTTCACCTCCTCATATTTTTCGTATCCCCATAAGCCAAGTAAGCCGTCGGAGTCGTCGGCAGGCCGAGCATATGGATCATATCTATCCTTAAGGGTTTGCACCCTGGCAGGCGTTTTTACCTATTTATCTTATCAGTCATAGAGCATAATTGCAAGGAAAAATATAATTATACTCCGGACTACTTATTTTCCGATAATTGTAATGACTAATCGTCCGGTCGGAATATCCTTAGCTACTAAATCAAAAAAACGTCCGGACTTAGATAGAAAGCCCCGAAACCTTGTCGCAGTTGGTATTTTCCCAGGTATGCTAGAGGCTGCTGTGACTATATCTGCAACGATAATGTTATCTTGGCGATAATCTTTTAGCCTCTTACGAGCATGTTCAGTTATTATAACTCGCATAGACTTTTCCTCTGACACCTTAATAAGCTCTCGATTGGCTATTAGAGGTGCCTAATTCATTCTGTACCAACAAGCTATAAAGTGCATCCTGAAAGGCCATAGCGCGGGAATTAGCTACTTTGCAGCGTACATACATAGCTTCAAGTTCTTGTTGAAGAACCTGAAATTCTTCGCTCAAGCATATTTTCGAAATCTGTTGTACGATTAATTTGAGCTTCTCATCTGGGGAATCAGCATCATGAAAAGCCATGGCAATTCTCCTTTCCGTGCTGTCAACCTGTTTATAGCTTATTATATTATCTGACCTCAAGGATATGACTATTTTTCGTGGTGGCATCAACGCTCGTTAGAAGTTCTCTAGCTTGTCCAGCATCAGCCTGGATTTGTTTAGTGAGTTCATCTACCCCGTTGAAAGCTTTCTCGCCCCGTAATCTAGCCACGAAGATTACTTCGATTTCTTGTCCATAGATATCCTGGTTAAAATCAAAGATATTTACTTCCACACTCCTGGTTTGACTATGGAGATGAAAGGTGGGCTTCACACCTATATTGGCGACCCCCTGGTAGTTGTTCTGGCCAACTTTTACTTTGACAGCATAAACACCATTGGCAGGTATTAACAGTTCTGGAAGGATGGCTACATTAGCAGTTGGGAAACCAAGCAGTCTCCCTCTCTTTTCACCATCAATAACTTTACCTTTGAGAAAAGGACTGTAGCCCAGCAAGCTGGTGGCTTTTTCAATTTGACCTTCTAAGAGATATTCCCTAACCAAGGTACTACTAACAATTTCACCATTTACTTCTACTGGAGCAACTACCTCCACCTGAAATCCGTATTTTACTCCTAATTCCTTCAGAAGTTCAGGATTTCCCACGCCACCACGACCAAACGTATAGTTGTATCCAACAACGATGCCAGAAACCTGTAATATTTCAAATAGGATTTCACGTACAAACTCGCTTGGTGGTAATGCGGAAAATTCTTTGGTGAAGGGTGCCAAAAGGATTACTTCTGCCCCGATATTGCTAATAATTTTTATTTTTTCTTCTACGGTTACCAACATCGGCGGAGCTTGCTCTGGGAATAGTACTTTTAAAGGATGGGGATGAAACGTCAAAATGCCCGGAATTCCATCCAGTTTCTGTGCCATCTCCAAGGTTGCCTTAATTAAAGCCTGATGCCCAATATGTACCCCATCAAAGTTGCCCAAGGCCATAACTAGTTTCTTATGAGGATGTCCGGCTAACTCTAGAAATGAACGGTAGAGTTTCACAGTATCCCTCCCAGTTTGTTAAATTCAAAACATTGTTTCGGGTTGATAGTAAAGCTGATCTTGATGTTCTGGGTTTTCTTTGGCTTTGGCAATTGCTAATAATTGTCCTGAGCTATTGTAGATTCGAACCGAATCGCCAGCCTTAATAATTTCCTGGGGTTGATGGAGCACCTCGCCGAGCGCGGCGTCACCTGCCCGACGCCG
>CAZKEO010000376.1:0-2268 GCA_964551785.1 uncultured Eubacteriales bacterium
GGAGGCTCGGTCGCAAAGAATATTACTCCATAATGGCATCCCGGTTCAGCATTTGTGGGCACAGTTACGACATAATCAAACTCTACTACTTGTTCGGGTGCGAGAGCAACTTCGGATTGGCTAAAACCAATCCAGCGAGCCATCGAGAATTTGTCTGACTCTCCTTGTGGTTGAAAAAAAGATGGTTCCCCGCTTTCACCCTTAGCCCCAAAGTCCATTACTCGCGGGTATACAGTTACAATTTCTTCTGTCGGGTTGGTCAACCGAATGGTTTTTGATATTTTTTTGCCTGGTGTAGCTGTCATTTCGGTAATAGGGGGCGAGACAGTCAAGCCACCACCCGTTGCCTCAGCCAAAACAAGCCTAAAGCCCACAACACTAACTATCAGTATTGCAAAGGCTATCAAAAATGTCTTTAGTTTCATAGAAATCCTCTAAAAATTAGCTGTCGCGATAACGGTCACTGTATCACTATAAGCACCAGCCGGCGTTAAGCCACTGACCTTTGCCTTTAATGACATATCTACTGTTTGTGTGTCTGCCATACCATTATATGAAGCGAGTGACTGTGCAGTCCGCTCGAACCCACCTACATTGTTACCTGAAACGTTATATGGAGCTGCCACGGTTGCCGTACCAGAGGTAGCTTGCAAACCATAACCCGCGTTCGAAGTTAGATCGACTGAATTATTATATGAATAATCTGAAGACCCAATCATATAGTTTGCGGTGGAATTATACATTCCCGGGTTTGTACCATTTCCCTGGTCACGTACCGTAATTGTATATCCAGCTTGTCCATTTGTGGAAATAGTCATTCTTACAAAAGCGTTCGAGGTTTGGACTGATGTGGCAGTAGCGACCGAGCTAGATGTAAGCGTACCAAATGTAACTCCCGTGGTATCAATTGCAAATGTAATTGTAGGATCAACAGAGGCATTTACGGTGAATTGGTCATCTGCGATAACTGCTACTGCAAACTTCCCAGAATCTCCAAAGTTGCCAGCGATTGTTACTACTTGAGTACCAGCCGTAGGGTTAGTAAGCTGGGCATTACCACCAGTAGCATGGTTACCTATTTCGATAATTACCTTATCACTCGCTGTAACCTCACCAGTAGTAGCATTTGTAGGAGGAGTCAAAGTCAAAGTTGTACCAGCAAAAACAGCTCCCCAAGTACCAGAAGCGGCAGCGGCTGCGAGGGTCTCTTCTGTCTCTGCACCAGTAGAAGCACCGTGTGAAAAATCAATGTCTGTATAATCAACCGAACCAACTGTAAAGCCAGCAGGAAAGGCAATAGTTATTGTATCTGTAGGAGCATCCACTCCAGTAGGTGTAGTGAACCTGATCGTATGGTCAGAAGCAGTAGAGGCTTTAACTCGACTCATTGTGTCTGAGATTGATGTTAGTGAGGCTGCAAAAACGGTTGGAACAAAAGCGAAAACCAAAAAAAGAGCACAAAAAACCGAAAATATTTTTAGCGCTCGACTATAAATTTTAGTATCTGATGAGTTCAAACTTCCCCCTAATAATTTCTGTGTCTACTTCATATATTTTAACATAAACACCGAATATATTGTCAACTATTATTCGTAACGCATTGTCTCTAGCGCGTCTATTTTTGAAGCCCGGATAGAAGGATATACGCCAGTCAGGAAGCTAATAAGCATCGCCACCGCAAAGGTGATTATCACAAATATTGGTGGGGCATAGAAAATTTCTACTGGCTTATTACCAGAACTCTCGGCAAGGTTTATGAGGAAACTGTTTAGCACTCCCCCAATAGCTAGTCCCGAAAATATACCTAGCGAAGTCCCGATAAATCCAATTAGTATGGCCTCACCAATAAACAACCTCCAAATATCACTACCCGATGTTCCAAGTATCTTCATAAAGCTGATTTCTCTAGTTTTCTCCAAAAGTGAGATCGTAAGAGTGTTAAACATACCAAGGGCAGCAATAATAACAGCAATCGCGCCAAAAGAAAGCAGGATAAGCTGAAATATAGTAAAGAATTGATTAATCTGGTCTACGGTATCCTTTAAAGTAGTTGTTTTAAAAGATCCTTTTTTTGTTTGGATACAGGTATTTTATATTGGCCTTCTAACAATAGGTATCCACCATCTTCTTTTACCCAACTTTTAATATACAGCTTATTAACAAGATGTGATTGATGGCAACGGATAAAACCGTAGTCTTTTAATAATTCCTCAAATAAATAGATTGGTTTTGATACAAGCAGTTTTTCCCCAGTAACTATGAAGAAGT
>CAZKEO010000376.1:2278-2866 GCA_964551785.1 uncultured Eubacteriales bacterium
AGAAATGTAAAGTTCAACGCACCGCAGTCCCTAATCTTACCGCCGACTTTATAAGCACATGCGAAATCTTCCGATTTTATCACCACTATTATTATAAACCTGTCCTCGTCATGCACGAGCATCTGACCTTTGTCCAAATACTCAGAGCCGATGTTTGTTTTTAGCAAAATAGTAGTTCCAATCGCCGACTTGCTATCAGCGAATCCCATTTGTTTTACTACCGCTTTGTTCACTATTACGTTATTGGATTGATTATTTTCATAAGCCTTACCAGCATCGTATTCCACCTCTTCTAGGGCGAGATACTGCGTATTTTTGCCGTAAACAACCCCTTCTACCGTGCTGGTTTTGAATGAAAAGGTACCAACTGCGCTCATTTGAGGCTCTGCTGATTCCACATTACCCAAATCTTTAAACTTTTTGATAGTTGTATCATCTATTTTGACAATTTTGGATTTACCCGGAGTAATATCGATAATTTGTAACGCCTCCAGATTAGCTACCTCCTCCGTCGAGACTCGTTGCAGGCCATACCCAAGTGAGATAAGAAAGATGATAAAACAAACGCCAATAGCAATGCCCGAAATC
>CAZKEO010000377.1:0-2856 GCA_964551785.1 uncultured Eubacteriales bacterium
TGTGATCAGCTGCCAGCTTGTGACTGGTGTAGCCAGCAGCCTTTTCCTGAGACCTGTGCGCTGTTGCTCACCAAACGAATTTACCCCTTGCAAGGCCAAAAAGACTGCAGTTAGCACTAATAGGGCTGCCGTAAAGTACTCCGCCGCTGTTACTTTGGGCACTGCTGAGACTGTTTGCACATTAAAGATTCGTGCCCTCCCTAAAGAACTCATAGTAAATTTATAGGCAGCTGCTTGGAACTGCTGATTTAAAAGCTGTGGACTACCGCCACCTGATTTAGTGTAATCCCAAACAGTGATAATTCCACTCTGACCGGCTGAGACCAGATTCGCAACACTTTCTAACTGGTTACGCAGCAAATTGGAGGCAATTGGTTGGGACTTATTACCGATCAAGACAAAGGGCTTATTTACACCAGTATAGAGACTGGCAATTAAGTCAGGTGGTAAAATTACAACTCCAGCCACTTGCCCTTCTTTCAACATGGTCAAAGCTGCCGCTTGGTTGGTGCGGATGACCTGGACATTATCCTTCAGCTGGTTGGCAGTTTCAAATTGCTCCGCCATCATTTTCGCCATCACAGATTTATCCTGATCAACCAGGGCAATCGCAAATTTAGTACTAAAGCGGTTTTGCTCTAAATAGGGACCAAAGGCTTGCAGCACTAGCCAAATAAACACTAGAGGCAAAATTAGTGATAAGCCGATGGCTTTCTTATCTTTCAGAAATATTTTTAGTTCATTTTTAAGTAAGGTGATTATTTGCATCTTATCTACCTACGAGAAAGGGAAGGGGCTACTCCCCCTTCCCCATCAAAGTTTAATATAGGCCACCGAGTAAAGGCTGGAATAATTCAGCATTTCGGGTGGTGAACTCAAAAACACCTTTTTGGATTTCCTGATAAATCACATTTAACTGTTCATCAGTTACATCCGCTAAATCCACTGTGTTATCTGCCGTCAGCACTGGCAGCTTTACTGCGGCACCGAACTTTTCTTGACCCTTTAGTAAGATATCTACCACAACCTGCTGCTGATCAGGCAGGTCTATCTTGAGCTTAGTTGTCATTTCAGTATCTCTGGTTTTTTCCTTGTCATTTTTAGTACTGGAGAGCTTGATGTCACCAGCCATCTTTTGTTTATCATACTCATCTTCAAATGCCACTTTGAAGGCATTCACGAGTTCAGCCCGGTTATCAACTTTCGTAAGGTTATAATCATTTTCCAGCTTGAAGAGGTTGGTCTGCTTGTTGTCAGCAGTTTCCTGCGCTGTAAAACTGAGCTTACCCTTTTGGCTTTTACTATCCGGCTGTTGATAGCTGTGGGCTAACTTCAGTTCCAAGGTCGCATTACCACTTTTAGCAGTCAGTGAACACTCTGTTTTGGTCTGGCCGGCTTGGTCTACCCATTTAGCAGTCCGATAGGTCACCAGCTCCTCTGCCTTTCCTGAGGTAATCGTTCTTTCTAAAATGTTATCAGCAGCATCAACTAATAACTTCATCTTAACACCCTGGGGCAGTTGCCAGCTTGCTAGCTCTTTCAGAAAATCGGTATTTGCCTGAGCTAATACTTTGGTAAGTTGGGGCTTGTCCATTGCGCCTAAACTGGGCTGACCGCTATCTTCTAAGAGTTGATTTAATTTCTGCCGTTTAGCATAGATTAAGTCAATTGTCCTGCTGTCTGTAGCCATTTTATTAGCGATTTGTTTGATTAAAGCTTTAAATTCGCTTTCGGTATAAGTCACGGTAATTTCTCTGACCTCGATTTTAATACCTTCCGCACTAAAGGTCCCTGGTTTTAGTGTCAACTTTTTCTCATCCAGGCTATCCACGTACAATTTGCCATATTCTAATAATAGTAGTTTTTCTTGAGCAGATAGCTTAAACAACTCTAGCGTATCTTCAGTTCTAACTAACTTCTTAGGCCAGGCTTGCAAATTATAACGAGTCATTAGTTTTTCGCGGTCTTTGAACTCCATAATGCCGTATTTATTATAGATGGCTGGAACTCCAAAGCCGATTTTTTCACTATCGACGAAGCTTTCAATACCTAGTAAGTTGTTACCTTCCAAAGCAATATTTAACTTGTTATAAAATTTCTGATTCTTCTGGTCAGACGAACTCTCGATGATAAATTTAGTCTTATTGAGCAAATCAATGGTGAGCTGGTCACTTGAACCTGCTGGTAAATTTACACCTGAGACTTTAGCTGACAGTTCGACATTGGAGTGCACAGGAGTTTCTTGAAGCACTTTCATATTGGTATTGTAATCATCAAGGGCTTTATTTAAGGAATTGTTAACCTCAACCAGTTGCTTGGCTTCTGCTTCTAAATAGATCTGTTTCGAACTCTTAAAGAAATCCAAAGCGAAGTAAGCATAGGCACTCCCGGCAATTAAGCAGAATACCAGGACTGCAGTCACGATTAGAATAGTCTTCGACTTTTTGGGCCCAACTGAGCTTACCGGTGATTCTGGCCCAGAGCTTGGTAGATTTAGGTTGGTCTCCATACTTGTCCTCCTTAAATTTTTAGTGTGTAGATAGGAATGCCGGGATAGCTGGTTTCTCAACAATTTGCTCTAACCTACCATTAGCTAAAACGGCAATTCGATCGCATAGTAACTCCAACTCACAAGGGTCGTGGCTAATGTATATGATGGTACAGCCGGCTATAACTATCCCTTTGAGGGTATTAATTAGGTCAGTCCTGGTTTGGTAGTCGATGCCTTCAGTAGGTTCATCCATCACCAATAACTTTGGTTGATGCAGTAAAGCCACCGCCAAATTCAATCGCCTTTGCATTCCTCCCGAATAGATAGCGACTGGTTGGTTGATATGCTCCTTCAAGCCCACAAAG
>CAZKEO010000378.1:0-2854 GCA_964551785.1 uncultured Eubacteriales bacterium
ATATCTACATTTTTAGCAATTTACCTCGTTAGACATTTCGGGAATGCAGGTTATACTACAAAATAATTAAATGTCACTACCTGGAGCAGCTTTATATTTCTTTAATCCATTTGCTGTATTATTTTCTTTAATCTGGTTTATTTCTCGTGCAAAAGTAGCTACATCAAAAGTAAACTTTATATTCTTTAATTTTCCATTTTCATCTTTGAATTTTCCTTGAAACTGCCCAACCACGAAGTAACCAAAATCGTTTTTATCTGGACGAGTCCCTTTATCATCAGTTAGGAATAGAACTACTTTTTCTCCTAGTTGAAATGTAGCCATCTCTTCGTCAGGAATGTATTTAATTTCGGCATTTTCACCGCCTGAGGTACGAACCTCAACTTCGGCAGCGGGGTTTCCTTTAAATACCTTATCTACTTTAATTGTATAATCTGTTACAGGGAAGCCTTGGAAATCATTTTGGACTTCCGAAGAAACAACTTCCCCTGACACAATAGCAGTAGCATGGTTAACAAGTTGGTTTTTATCAACAGGTACAATAATAGCTTCCGCCTGAATAATTCTTTTTTCGGAACTAGTTATTTTTCCGTAACCATATGCAGTTAGGGCACTAACTGCTAATGTTCCTACCAGAAGCACTGTATATACCTTCTTCATAATTTATCTCCTTTCAAGACTTTGTTTTGCTAATTATACCATCTAGCAGTAGAGTCTCTAGCAGCTTCTTTATCGGCAGCAGTTACCGTTCTATAAGCTTCAGAATTCATCAATGACTCTGCAAACATCGTATCGGCAGATACGGTTGAGTGATTCACACGTAAAGCATGACCCAATTCATGTGTGAGGATACTTTGTATATCATACATGCCTACTTGAGCGGAATTAGCATACGGATAGAAACTGTTCACCCTAATGTCAGACTCTACGACATATGTCACCCAAAAATTGTAATAAGGGATATGTTCTGCAAGAACTCCATCGTCGCCGTAATTATTTTTTGTTATGGTTTTTACTCCATTATTAGATGGTGTTGTATCCGTCGTATCGACGGAACTTTTGTATAAAAAACTTTTAGTTAACTGCCCATTCCAATGGACCATAGCATCTGCAGTTTGAGATTTGGTTATGCTTCCAAAAGTGTCCTGCATTTTATAAGTAGCGGTTTGGTAATCACTCCCCCATGGTTTTAAAAGAGTATGCGTATACGCAGCATAAGCAATTCCAACCCCTAAAACTCCTCCAATAGCGATTATTGCCGACAACACTAACACTAATTTTGCACAAAATATGTTTATTTTTCCCACTTTGTACGTTTCTCCTTTCTTTTGCAGCATATTTGAAACATTAAATGCTCCTTATTAAAAATGGGCTAAAAAAGTTCATAGACCCTTTTATGTCCTTTTTGTTCCCTCTAACTCTACCCCCTCCAAAGTAAAAATTCAGATAACTAATCATGCTAAAATGAATTCGCCAAAGTCGTTATTTATCCTTGGTGTAATTTATGGCAAACATTCTTGCCCTGTGGTTAACAAACTTAGTGCTATCCGGACTAAAACTACTAGCAACGGAGCGGCAACAGGTACCAGACCGGCAAAGCCATGCTTAAACATGACCCTAAATCAAGACCCCAAATCACGTATCAACTAACTAGCTCAAGGGGATTATAATTAGATAGATTGAATTTACCACCAAAGGGAGAACATCAATGCATAACTTTGAAATTGCTTGGGCGTTCCGGGAGATATCCACGCTTTTAGAAGTCAAAGGCGAAAATAGCTTTAAAGCAATTGCCTACCGTAAGGGAGCAGACATCCTCGAAGTCCTGGAGCAGCAGGTAGCTGATTTAACTCAGGCAGAGCTTTTGGCAATACCTGGCTTAGGCAAGGGTTTGAGTGCCAATATCACCGAAATACTGCAAACAGGCGAAATCGAACTATTAAAAGAGTTACGGCAAGCAATCCCCAAGGGGATTAGGCAGGCCTTAAATCTCCCTGGGGTAGGGACCAAAGTTGCACATAAACTAATGACCAATTTGCCAATCGACTCGCTCGAGGACTTGGAGCAAGCCGCCAAGGCGAAACAGATTCGCTCCATTCCAGGTCTTGGTCCCAAAATCGAGGTCAATATCCAACGTGGCATCGCTCGTCTGAAAGCACGAGCAGGAAATATCTTATTAGGCGAGGCTAAACAAGTTGCGGTAGCTTTAAGCAGTTTTATGTTGAAGCTGCCAGTGAAGCGAGTGGAAATAGCGGGTGAGGTGCGACGCGGCGAAGAACTGGTCACCTTACTGGAGCTCCTAGTAGTACCAGAGACTAGCTCTAACCCAGAACTGCAGCAAGAGCGTAGTCCTCTTGAGGAAATCCAGCACGTCCTGGCGAATCACCCTTGGCTAGCAGGCGAATTACTCAGCAGGGAAATAGCTGGCCAGGTAATTTTGACAGCACCATTGCGGGTGGGCATTGACTTAATTGTCTATCTGGTAAGTGAGCAAGAATTGATCCCCGCTTGGCTCTATCAAACAGGTACCCCAGCTCACTGGGAACGCTTGGCTGCCCTTGCCAAAGAGCAAGGTTTTTTGCTGGGACCGCGTGAGTTTGGCCGAGTTAAGGCCTCCGAGGCAGAGCAGCAGGTCTTTTTAGGGGACCACCGGAATGACCAGCAGGAGTCCTTTATCTATAGCTCGCTTGGTTTGCCCTTCATTACCCCCGAACTGCGGGATGATCAGGGAGAAATTCAGGCAGCCATACAGGGTGAACTCCCGACTTTGCTTAATCTCGCTGACCTGCGCGGCGACCTACACCTGCACTCCAAATGGAGTGATGGGGTCAATACTGTCCCAGAATTGGTAGCA
>CAZKEO010000379.1:0-2843 GCA_964551785.1 uncultured Eubacteriales bacterium
TGCGGAAGGCTTTTTCTTTGGCAGAAGCAACTTCAATCTTACCCATTTTAAAGGAAGGTCTAAAATCAGGACCAACATTGGAGCTATACAAGTAATTAAGATAACTAGAATCTTTGCTCCAGCCAAGACTTATTAGTGGTCTGCCGAATTTTTTGTCATACGGAAATTCTTTGATTTTAATACCTTTGCTGTTTTGATCAGTTTGAACCCAATAAACCCGCAGGTTACCACCAGGTTCATCTGTAATATAAGCAAAGTGCTTTCCATCGGGCGACCAATAAACATCTCCAAAGCTTCTATTAATAGCACCGGAATCAATGAAGGCTTCCGGAACAGTCACTTCTTTAACAAGCCCATCAGATCCTGTATCAGCTTTATTTTCAGCAGTTTTAGCATCTCCTCCACCAGAATTACTTGTCTGAGGTGGCTTAATAGCTGGTTTTTGCTGGTCTAGATTCTGCTTTTCAGCCTGATTAGGCTTTCCTGACTGAGTTTCTGGTTCTTCAGCTGGATAACACCCGGCCGCGAGGCTAAAAATCGCTATAGCAATAATTAAGAGTAGCTTGCGCACAAACTCTCCTCCCTTTTTAATCAAAGATGTTACCCAAACTTTAACAGCAATTTTAGAGATGTTCATCAAAAAGTTTGGTCATTTTCTCAAGCACAATTTCTTCAAAATAACAAAAATCCGCTTTCACTAAAATCCTGGCATGATTAATAGTAGCTTCTACACCATTTGTATCAACAATTAATGCATTTGAGGTCATCTGAAGACAATACTTTTCTGCTAATTCAGTAGTATTTATTGCCTCCCTAGCAATGAACTTAGCAAAGAAATTAATGCTACTAACAATTTCTTGGATGGGTTTCTGGAAATATTCTTGTAAAATCTCACTAACTCTTTGAATCATCCCCGTGTCTTGATAGGCATTATATAACCTTTGTTGCAAGTCCGGTCGTAATTCACCCAACTCAATCTCAATAGCCATCTCAATGAAATTATGGGCCTTCCACCAGCCGTACTTATCTGGCAAATTACAATATTTCACCACATCAGCCACTAACGGCTTGGCTTTTTCAAAACAATAACCACGTTCATAAGTTTGGTACTTCTCATCTCCATAATAATCTAACCCTTTAGGTTCACTCCCATGTGTTAGCACCCCCAGAGCAAAAGGTAATAGTTCTGGAGCCTGCTCTTGGAAGAAGTTAACCAAATTTCCAACTCCACGATGAGTTTGGGGATGTTCCAGCAAACCTGCCATTACAATATCAGGAAAGGTACATCCAAGTGCAATCAAGGATGCATCATAGGGCAATCCTGGCACACGGTGCCAAAGCTTATCGGCAAAGTATAGGTGGGTCAAAGGGAACATAGGTTTAACCCCCATCTCTCATTATTTCCTGCCTAATGTGATATACTTTTTTTCTGCCTAATACAATGTACTTCCCTTTTAATTATACCTTAGGGACACCATATATGTCGAAATAACGTTTTACCAAGACGGTCGCTTCAGCTCGATTTCCTAGATCATTAAAAGCCAGTCTGTCTTTTTCCTTACCTTGGATTAATCCTTGTTGAATAGCTAAGCCTAACTCTTGGGTTGCCCAAGCAGGTACATCTTTTCCATCGCGATATTGGCGTAATACTCCTGTGTCCACTTGGACTGTGCTTCCACTAAGCTTAGCAGCTCTACTTAGCAATATTGTCATTTCCAAACGGGTAATCCGCTTATTGGGTTGAAAAGTACCATCACTATAGCCTTTAGTAAGCCCCCCCAGCACGGCAGCCTTCACAGCATCCTCATACCACGCTCCAGACTTGACATCCTTGAAGGCCACCTGGATAGTGGGATTAGCCTTCAAGGCCATCGCTCTTACTAACATGGCCAAAAATTCTGCCCTAGTAACCTGATCCTCTGGTACAAACAAACTATTCCCTCGGCCATTGACTATTTCCTTAGCAGCCATGATCTCGATATCTCTCTTAGCCCAGCCAAACCTACTTGATTCATCGATATCAGCAAAACTTGGGCTGTTTTCGGCTAATTCAAATTCTCCTAAGCCATCCACCAAAGCCTTCAACTTATTTTCTGCGCTACTAAAGACAGTACGCTGTATTTTGCTAGTACCATTATCGAAAAGCTTATACAAACTTACTTTATTTTGATCATATGGATTAGTAGGTAGTTGAGCCAAATCCAAGACAACCAAATATTTGCCATTTGCGGACTGGTAATTCTGCTCTACGGGTACCTCAATAGTGGTAGTGGCATTCTCAATTGTGGGAATGCGTACAGATATTGCCGGAATCATCCCCACCGTTTGCGTTGTATATTCTGCAGTCAGCTCATCAAAATATAGAACTCCCTGGTCTTTTATAGCCATTCTATCCTCTGCGATATAGATGCTTTCTAACCTCAGAGGCAGTGGAACTGAAGTTGGAATTTCAGCAGTTACATACTTCCAGCCAGTCCAATTAACTCCTGTTTGCGGTGCAAAATCAAGGTAATTCTTCTTTCCTGCTCCATCATAATAGATTCCCCGCAACCAATGTCCTTTGGCATCTCCATAAACCCATACACCTAGACGCATAGGACGCCCTTCGAACTCAAGTTTGTTTTTACGTTGTAGGTAAGCAGCTCCGGTTCCGGTTAAATCCTTTTGAAAGCTATATGATAATTTTCCAGAGGTAAAACCAGCTTGGACAGGTTCTTGGCCAGTAGTTCTCGAAAGCGTAGCAGTTGCTTTTAACTGAGATGCAGTCCAATCACTAAGATCCTCAAACTCTTCTATAATTACAGGTGGCCTTCCCGTATAAACTTTGACATTTGCCGTCTTAA
>CAZKEO010000380.1:0-2821 GCA_964551785.1 uncultured Eubacteriales bacterium
CCCGCACTCCATACCAGCGGCATCCAATGCCAGGACCGCTTTCGTGGCTGCTGATAACTACCGCGCAGTAGTAGTACTACTGCTGCTCACTGGATTGCTATGGGGCTTGTCCGGGATACCTGGGACAGTCTTGTTAAGTAACCTACGAACAATGGCTTGGTTATTAAGCATCACCTTGTTGATACCTCTCGTTTTGACGCCAGGAACCCCACTCCTGACACTCGGACCGCTCATAATCTCTAGAGAAGGTCTAGAGCTCGGGGGGCTAGTGACAAGTAGGCTGGTGCTAATCCTGGTGTTAACTTCACTACTGACCTTAACCACTGCTCCACTGGAGTTGTCCAATGGTCTGGAAGGGCTATTAGGGCCGCTGCAGCGAGTCGGGATACCTATACACGAACTTGCAGTAATGATGGCGCTGGCCCTGCGGTTTATTCCCACTTTACTCGAAGAAGCACAGAAAATCATTAATGCCCAGAAAGCCAGAGGGGCAAGCTTAGAGCAAGGGAATATCTTGGTACGTACCAAAGCCTATCTTCCGATCTTAATACCATTATTGATTAGTGCCTTTCGAAGGGCTGATCAACTTGAGATGGCGATGGAAGCCCGTTGTTACCGGGGGGCTGTTGGTCGGACCAAGATGAAACAGCTGAGCTGGCAGAAAAAAGATACCATGGCAGTGCTGTTCTGCCTGTTAGTACTGCTAATACTAGGTTTGCTCTAGTAGGCTGTAAGCATTTTCTGAAGAAGGTTGGAGTAGGTAAAAGGGTGCGAGCAGATATTGTTGTTAGTAAGTTGCTGGGGGGAGCTTATGCGTAATCTCAAAGTTACCATGGAGTACGACGGGGCGGGCTATCATGGGTTTCAGAACCAAAACAACCCAGACCTGCCGACTGTACAGAGCGTAGTCGAGAAGGTGTTAACCGAACTATCTGGCGAGCGGACCACCATAGCTGGTTCTAGTAGGACTGACGCTGGGGTACATGCCAGAGGACAGGTTTTTAATTTTAGAACGAACTGGGGTATCCCGGTAGAAAAACTGCCGCTGGCTACTAATGGGGGAGGTCTCCCGCCAGATATCGTCATCCTGTCAGCAGAGGAGGTCCCCATGGATTTTCATGCTCAGTTTGGCGCCAAGGCCAAAACCTATAGCTATACTATCTACAATGCCAGAATTCCAGCAGCTTTTCACCATCGATATAGTTACTATGTTCCCCAGCGCCTGAACGTAGAAGCCATGGCAGAAGCGTTACAAGGTGTAGTGGGAACTCATGACTACTCAGCTTTTAAGGCGGTTGGCTCATCGGTTAGGAGTAGTGTACGAACCATCTTTGATTGTCAGCTAGAACAAAATGGACCGTTAATTGTGCTTAAACTGAGGGGAAATGGTTTTTTGTATAATATGATCAGAATTATCGTTGGAACAGTGCTTGATGTCGGTAAGCGGAAAATAGGCCCTCAAGATATCCCCCGCATTATCGCTTCCGGAGATCGCTCTAAGGCTGGCAAAACAGCCCCACCGCAAGGTCTTTGCTTAGAACACATCGAATATTAATCAAACTGTAGCCAAGCTGTAAATGGAAAAGGCTTGACATACCATAATTGATATATTAAAATGAATTGTATGTTTGATGATTTCTACTCCAGAGCCCCGGAGTATTATCGCAAAACAGATTGACATCGAAGTTAGGTTGACAACTTCCGGTACATATCTACCGGTTTTATGACTGTTAGGAGGGAAAGCAATGTCCACGTTTATGGCTAAGCCTCAGGAAATACAACGCAAGTGGTACATCCTGAATGCTGAAGGTAAAACTTTAGGCCGTCTGGCTTCTGAAGCCGCTCGGTTACTTCGCGGTAAGCATAAGGTGATTTTTACACCAAATGTTGATACTGGCGATAATGTTATTGTAATCAATGCTGAAAAGGTTGTTCTGACTGGTAAGAAATTAGATCAGAAGAATTATTTTCGTCATTCCGGCTATCCCGGTGGGATTAAGCTGATTCCTTATAGAACATTGCTGGCAACTAAGCCAGAAATGGCTTTAGAGCATGCCATTAAGGGAATGTTACCAAAGAACAAACTCGGTAAAGCCATGGGCATGAAGCTCAAGGTATACGCTGGTAATGAACATCCCCATCAGGCTCAGAAGCCTGAAGCTTGGGAAATTCAAGAATAATTTTGGTGCGAAGGGAGGAAGAATAGTGGCTCAAGTACAATTTCAAGGTACAGGAAGAAGAAAAAACGCAGTTGCCCGGGTACGTTTGTTACCTGGTGAAGGAAATATTATTGTTAACACTAAAGACTTAACTTCTTATTTCGGTAAAAAGACACTAGAGATGATTGTTAAGCAGCCCCTGGAACTGACAGAGGCGATTGGCAAATTCGATGTTCTGGCTCGTGTCCACGGTGGTGGAACTACAGGTCAGGCTGGTGCAGTACGTTTAGGGATTGCCCGCGCTTTACTAAAAGCTGATAGTACCCTACGCCCTGCCTTAAAGAGGGCCGGTTTCCTTACCCGTGACCCACGGATGAAGGAAAGAAGAAAGTACGGTTTGAAAAAAGCTCGGAAAGCTTCCCAGTTCTCCAAGCGCTAATTCTATCACGACTATCAAAGCAGGAAGAACACTTCGGTGTGCTTCCTGCTTTTTATTTTGCTCTGGGTTTACGAAGGGTGGTGTGGTTACCTTCCAGGCACTGATACGGAACCTGCCTAACCCCATCATCAGCTTGGTTCCTAATCCGGCCAAACTCACCTCCTGCTTTGCCTAGGGCACAGTGGCCTCCACTACGGAAACTGAGCATTGATTCGGTAAGGAA
>CAZKEO010000381.1:0-2806 GCA_964551785.1 uncultured Eubacteriales bacterium
TTGGTGTCTCAATGGCAAATTCCGGGTTTAATTTTCTCTTGGTCGTTGGTAACTCCGGTGTAAAATATGGAGTTGCATCCGCCCAGGTAGTGATGCTCTGCTGTGTTAAAGTCGGCGCATTGATAACGGTAAAATTAGCCCAGGTTTGCATATCAGCTAAAGCTGCAGCATAATTTTTTGAAGGAGAATTGATATATGCTTCAGCTCTGGTAAGTAATGCTTCCTCAAAGGTTAATGCCGTAAACACACCATGTGCATAACCAATTCTGGCCACCGGATCGGTATATTCAAACTGGTAACTGATATGTGGTAAAAGAACTTTATCTAAATTTGTTCCGGAGTAAATGTATCCTTTGATTCTATAATCCGTTGTAACTTTTTGCCCAATCGGTCCTTTTGAAAGTAAAGTTTCAGTATTTGCGATAAATCTGCCGTGCGCATATCTTGAATTTGTAGCATAATTTCCAAATGTTGGACCTACGCTTGAATATGCAGGGGTAATTAATAAATTGGCCTTAATCGTACTGTTATTGTACTCACGTGCAATGTTCTGAAAGGTCGCGGCGAAAGTTGCTATTTTAGCATAATCTCTCACATAAGCTGCCGGTGTTCCCTCAAATGAAGCCGTGGCGTATTTTATCGCATTGTCCCATTGTCCCATGTATAGGTAAACTCTGGCGGCTAAGGCGTTTGCTGCAGCTTTGTTAAAATGATATTTAGCAGCGTTTGCATTTGCATAGAAGGAATCGCTGATCAATGGAATACCCTCTTCTAAATCTTTCACAATAAAATCGTATACCTCTTTTACGGTATTTCTGGTATACTTTGGATCTAAATCTTTTTCAGCTTTAGTCATATAAGTTACCCCTAAATCCGTAGCTGAATTGGCAGCTGAATAATGCTGACCAAATACATTTACCAAAATAAAGTGTCCATATGCCCTTGCTAATAAAGCTTCTCCCCTTGCTGGTAGCAGATTGCTGGGCGAACCTAGTTTTTCTATCGCATCAAGGGCCTGATTTGCACTTGCAATTGAGGAATAGCAAGAAGCCCAAACCTGGTTAGTACCGTCATCATCTGTTTCTGTGACATCCTGCCAATTAAAGAGCTGTTCGAGCAGCCTGTTTGAATTCGGATTTGAGGGTGTATAGTCATCCACATTATCCGATGACAATTCCGTCGTCAGCACATAAGCATTGGTTGGATAAGCTGATACTAATAATTTAGATATTTTTTCCGTATTATTCAATTCAGCCCTGTTATCGGGTAGTACATCTAAATATTTCTTACACGAAGAAAAATTGGATATTATAATTGCACCAAGTGCTATATATATAAGTCTATTTTTCATATTATTTTTTTTAAAGTCCTAGTTTTAACGTAAGTGTATATTGTTTAGCCAGAGGTAAAGCTACACCACCGGCATTCACAAATTCGGGATCCTGACCATTTAGCTTCTTATCAGCATAAAGTAACCACAGGTTTCCAACATTGAATCTTAAACTTGCATTCGAGACTTTGATACGCTCTAACATGTGCTTAGGGAATTGGTAAGCAATAGAGATGTCCTTTAATCTAACAAAATCTCCTTTGGCGATATTCGCGGAAGAATAGTTATAGGCATTGTATGCGTAGCTGTATTGGCTATTGTTACGAATGTATCTGGTATCAAGAATAACCGGAATATTTGTTGCATGTTCGTCGCCAGGAACCGTCCATGCATCTGCGAACTCTCTGGTTGTGGCATCCAGATCTGAATAACTTGTTTTAAAAGCAGGATCCAGTCTTACTACATTGCCAAATGAATAGGAGAGGTATGCGTTAAAGCTAAATCCCTTATAGTTAAATGTGTTCCCAAAACCTCCAAAATCAGTCGGGTCGGTTGGACCTTCATATTTCAGGAAATCTAAATTATCTCTGTCTTGAAAATAAACACCAGTTACTGTTGTTGTCCGGTCGTAGTTAGTGAAAACCGGCAGACCATCATTTTGTAATCCCACAAATGGAATGGAGAAAAGTCCTCTGGACGGGTAGCCTTGCATCGCAAAACCAACACCGGTGATTAAGTCGATCACTCTTTGATCATTCGTCAGTTTTGTAACTTTATTTGTAGCGTGGGTATAATTTAAGCTGGAAGACCATGAGAAATCGTTGGTTTTAAGAATGACGCCGGTAAGGCCCACCTCTATACCGCTGGATCTCATATTGGCAACGTTTCCTCTTTTACTGATCTGACCACCCAAACCTTGTGTGTTTACAGGGCCTATCAGGTCGAATAACCTTCTGTTGTAATAGTTCAGGTCAGCAGTAAAGCGATCTTTAAACAGGCCGAAATTTAAACCGATGTTATTCTCATATTGCTTTTCATAAGTTAAGGCTGAATTCTCCAGATCTCGTATTTGAAGCCCGGTTTCACCATCAGAAGTGCTGGGTCTCCATGGATTATAACTCCGGATAACTACTACAGAATTTGTTACATCAGAAGGGCCACGGTCAGCGTTTAAGCTATAAGAGCTTCTAAGTGTAAGACTGGAGAATGGCGATTCCAGATTTTTAAAGAAGTCCTCCTCACTTACATTCCATAATCCACCCACAGACCAGGTAGGCATCCATCTTGCAGTTTGGCTTCTACCTAACCTGTTAGATCCTTCATATCTACCTGTTACTTCCAGACTGTATCTGTTGTCATACGAGTAAGCGGCCTTACCGAAGAAAGCGATCTCTCTACCTCTGGTATTTCCTACCGAGTAATATTGACTGTTCTCTTCCTGACCTCTTTTAAAGATCCGATAATCAACAAATGGAA
>CAZKEO010000382.1:0-2783 GCA_964551785.1 uncultured Eubacteriales bacterium
TCAACAGCAACTGATGTACAGGAACGGAAGTTAGTTTTTCAATCAACCCTTTTTTAATAGTTCGTTATTTTTTCATGCTGGTACCACTGTACTAAAGCGGAGCTTAAGCAGTGGGTAGATTACGCCAGCCTAAGGAGGTCATGGTTTATG
This sequence comes from uncultured Eubacteriales bacterium, assembly GCA_964551785.1. Taxonomy (GTDB): domain Bacteria; phylum Bacillota; order Carboxydocellales; family JAJZTU01; genus CAZKEO01. The sequence continues at coordinate 151 of CAZKEO010000382.1, forward strand.
ACACCACCGGCAATGCCCATAGCCTGAATTCCCTGTGGTTAAGAAGACAGACCACCAAATTTAACGGGGTTTCCTACCCTGTGCAAGCCGCTGCTGCTGCAGTCTATTCCGAAGAAGGCCAAAAACAGATTAAGGAAATAAATAATTACTACATGGAAAATGCCAAGATTAGGACCAGAATGTAGTTTGAGTTAAAACAAAAAATCCCTACCTTGAGCATTCTTCAGGGTAGGGATTTTCTTATTTCATATCACTATTTCGATACTCTTAGCGTCAATTTCAGGAGAGTGATTACAGATGTTCGTGAATACTCTTGAAAAACAATGGTACCCCGAAGAAGGCAAACAGCATGGCCAGCATGGTGAAAATAGCTAGCCAGGATGCTTTGCGGCCTTTCCAGCCCATTGTTACCCTGAGGTGGAGGTATAAGGCACTAATGAACCAACTGATCAGAGCCCAGGTTTCGATCGGGTCCCAACCCCAGTAACGTCCCCAAGCTTTGTAGGCCCATACTGCACCCGAGGCAATCATAATACTCATCATGATAAAGGCAAAGGCTCCAAAACGGTAGCCAAAGTAATCTATTTTTTCAATTGCAGGAAGGCTGTCCAGCACCTTGTTGGGCCGTTCCTGCCGTTCTTTGATGAGATAAAAAGCTCCTAGACCGGCACTGATAATTACCGATATAATAGCCAAATTAGCGAAAATGATATGTACCCCTAACCAAAAAGTAAAAAATGTCCGGGGGATTTCGTTTAGTTCTTTGGAACTCATAATCCCGATACCTATCGCCAAAAACACAATAGGCATCACAATTACACCTAGCATCTTCAGCTTAGACCAGCGCCACTGGACAAACAGAAAGAACAGAACTGCCACCCAGGCATAGGCAGGAGCTACCTCATAAGCTCCCCAGTAGGGAGCATGACCAGCTTGCTTCCAACGTGCCAACAAGGCAACAGAGTGAAAGATAAAGCCTCCTGCTACTAACCACGAAGCTTTAGCTGGTAGGTTAATTTTTTCAAAGACTATCGCAACAATATAAGCCACTATTGCCGCCGCATACATGCCAATGGCAACCCAATATAGTATTAACTGTATTTCAACTCCCATTTTCCTGCTCCCTTCTCGGTTTTCTGGCTGAAAACATAAAACTGATTATTAGTCCGATCAGGCAAATCACAAAACCGCTAAAAACAACCGGTGCACCTGGATCACGAACCACCTCAAAACCAGCCCACAAGCGAACATCGTTCATACCAATGGCCCAGCCCTGAATAGTTGCGTTCTGCCCGGGCTTAAACTGGATATTTCCTACAGGCTTTTTCTCTTCCAATAAGGTGGCCTGAATAACCGGATTTACTACTTTCAGCGTCTTGGTGGTCATGCTTCCAGCCTGCCTAACAGCATCCGGATAAAACCTGGCTTTTAAGATTAGCTTGGACCCTGGCAAGGTCAAATCCATATTATATTCTCCGGTTTCATTGCGCCACACACTATTAAATAAGGCATAACCCTCCATCACATTTTCCCCTTGGGGATTTTTTATTGTCACAAAAGGCGCAAAACCGCTTTTTAAATAGTAGAAGGTTATCCCACGGTAGGAAAACGGCTGTCCAAGCTCTGCAGACTCTTCGAAAGGCTCCCGGCCATTATCCGTAACAGCTAAATTGGCTACTACATAATCCAGTTGTCCGTTCTCCTTAAAGCTTCTGTTTAGTTTACTAACAGAAAGCTGAAAACCCAAATGATTTTCATTAAAAAGTGCACCCTCGGTAACTGAAAGATAATTCTGGTGTTGCTCCACAAAGGTTTCACACTCCGCAATTTCTACATATCCCGACATTTTGTAACTAAGGGTTAGTAGTCCCCCCACTGTAACAATTACCAGCCCGATGTGAAAAATACAGTTCCCGGCAGCTCCCCAATATTTATTAGAACTACTCTGTCCTTCCCGGAGTACAGCCTGCCGGAGCTTCCTGAGTCTGCTAATTTGCCCTATGGTACAACTGCTAAGATTCACAAAAAAGATTATGCTCAGGATCAGAAACCATTTAGTTTGAAAAACCTGATTCAAACCCAGTGCTTGTATTAGAAATTCCCCTTTATCTTGAGCTCCCTGGGGAATTATTACTCCTGCCAGGGAAGCAATAGTAAGGGCAATGATTAGCCCAATTGCAAGCTTTTTGGATTGTAATAACTTCATACTTATCTAACCTTTCTAGGCCATTTACTTGATACTTTACGCAATATTATCTTGTCCAAAGATACACCTACCTATTTAGGCAGTAGGAGCTGTATCCGAGGATACAGCTCCTCCTTGGTAACTATCTTTAGTTACAGTTGCTATTTAGTTCGCATTTCTTTTACGGGTGAGTACCAGAATCACAACTAGCAGAACAATCACTTGCGGTATAGCTGCCAGTTTTGTGAATGAACTTGGTCATGGTATTAGTTGTAGCTGCGTTTGGCTGCCCCTTCAACACAATAAAGTGCTTCTGAGTAGACTGGGCGTGTGGCTTGGTACTATGACACGCCTGACAGCCATAACTATTATGCTTGCCGTGATACGCAAAATTGGAACCGCTGTTGCTAGAAGTATAGGTATTTTGCGTATGACACTTGAAGCAAAG
>CAZKEO010000383.1:0-2782 GCA_964551785.1 uncultured Eubacteriales bacterium
TAATGTGAACACGGCAGGTTATAAAAAGGACGTAGCAGTTTTTCAATCTTTTCCAGAGATGTTGTTGTCTCGCATTGGTGATGCTGACAAGTCTCTTGGAACGGAAGCTGCAAAAACCCAACGCCCCCCTGTTATCGGGACAGTTGGCACTGGCGTCAGAGTTGATGGAATCCTGCAAATTCATCAGGCTGGCTCGCTACGCCAAACAGGTGCCCCGTTGGATTTGGCTTTGGGTAGCGAGGGCTTTTTTGTGGTTGCAACACCGCAGGGAGAGCGTTACACCAGAAATGGAGCTTTTTCCATGGATGAAGAAGGTTATCTAGTAACCTCTGAGGGCCGTCAGGTACTAGGCCAACAGGGGGCTGTCCGCGTCCAGGATAAAGACTTTCAAGTAGCGGGCAATGGTGATATTAGAGTAGCAGGGCAAGTAATTGACAGGTTGAGAATAGTAGACTTTGCTGATAAAACCGGGCTTACCAAGGAAGGTGACTCTTTATATAAAGGTACGGCACCTCAGTCGATCGATCCAATGCAAGCTAAGGTAATCCAAGGCAGCTTGGAACAATCAAATGTCAATTCTGTGCTGGAAATGGTCAATATGATTACAGCGATGCGTTCATATGAAGCAAATCAAAAGGCAATTCAAGCAGAAGATCAATTACTGGACAAAGCTGTCAATGAAGTAGGCAGAGTAGGGTAGGCGAGGTTCAATGTTCGAAGTTCGAAGTTCGAAGTTCGATATCGGGCGAGGAATCAAAAGTTCAAGGTTCGGGAGAATTTTAGGAGGGGTTAAGGATGATTAGAGCGCTTTGGACGGCTGCCAGTGGCATGATAGGTCAACAAAGTAATATTGATAATATCTCCAACAACTTGGCCAACGTAAATACCACAGGATATAAAAAGACTACTGTGGAATTTCAGGATTTGCTGTATGCCAATTTGCGGCAACCAGGAACGGTTAATAGTGCGGGTGGCACACTGCCAATAGGTCTGCAAATAGGTACTGGGGTTCGCGTGGCTGGAACCAGGATGGATTTTGCCAGAGGCAATTTACAACAGACTAATAATCCCTTGGACTTAGCTATTACCAATGAGGCCTTTTTTGAAATTATCATGCCTGATGGGACCACTGCGTACAGTAAGGATGGCTCTTTTAAGGTCAATAGTGAGGGTCAATTGGTCAATATTGATGGCTATAAGGTTTCCATCCAATCAGCTACAGGTGATGCCATAGTCATTAACGATCTTGAGAAAGTTTCAATATCTAATGGTGGCGGAATTGTCATGCCGACCACCTTGCAAACCGGATCAGAGATTTATGTCGCTAGTGACCCTGCCAAAGTAGTTGAGGGGCCAGCTGGCTTTTATACTGGCGACTTCACTGCTGCCCCGGCTGATGACCTGCCGACCCAAGGACGATATTTCAAGGTGGAGTTACCTGATGGCACCGAGGCCTATACTAGCTCCAATATATTTAAGCGCGATGCAGACGGCAACATTGTAACAGTTGCTACAGCAGCTAATTCTGACGGTAAGCAGGTGCCTGCCAAGTTATCTGTTTCCGAGGTGCCGACACTCGGTGACCAGGTATCGCAAATCACAGTTAACGATCAAGGTAAATTCGAGGTACTGCAGCAGGTTGGTAAGCTGAACATGGCTACCTTCATTAATCCGCAGGGCTTAGAGAAGAAAGGCCAAAATCTCTATGTCACCAGTGTCGCCTCGGGCGCCTCGACTGCGGTGGATGCTAAGCAGGATAATATCTTAAGTGGCTTTGTGGAAGCCTCTAACGTGCAAGTAGCAGAGGAAATGGTCAAAATGATTATTGCTCAACGGGCCTATGAGTTAAATTCCAAAGCAATTACTACTTCAGACGAAATGTTAGGTATTGCTAATAATCTGAAGCGCTAGGAGTTAGGAAAAAGTAAGTGAAATAATGCAACTCGATAAATTGCTGACTAATTCCACCTCGACAAACGAACTGCTGAAAGATAGGCAAGGTTCTAGCAAGGTGGAGGAGTCGAGTTTTCAACAAGCACTGAACAAAGCAACTGCTGAGGGTGAGGATCAGAAAATACGCGAAGCGGCACAGCAGTTTGAAGCACTGTTTGTCTATCAGATGATGGAGAAGATGCGGTCTACTGTACCTACGAACGACTTTTGGGGCGACAGTAGTGGTGTGAAAATATTTCAAAGCATGCTAGATGAGGAGATGTCCAATAACATTAGTAAAGCTGAAGGTATTGGCTTAGCTAAAATGCTCTATGATCAGTTAAAGCCCAAAGGTAATGTTGTTAAGTTGCAGGATGCTGAGTAAAACGAATACAGTTGATGTTGAAAAGAGCCCTTCATTACAGGGGCTCTTTTGGTCGGTACCCTCCCAGTCCGGGAGGGTACTTTTTTCCATCAGCGCCCAAGCAAAAAAGGAAATAATCTAGTTTTAGCGAAATATGTTGTATCTTTAGGAGGTGGCGGGATGAGAAATAAAATCTTATATGTGTTTTTGCTTAGTTTGATGAGTTTGATAACAAGCCTAAGTCCAGCAGTGGCGGCTGATGGTGGAAATATTCCAGCCCAGTTCCAACGGGTGCCGGCTCACCCCCGCTTTTTAGAGAACGGACTACAGTCCAGATCTGCACTTTTTGCACCGTTGGCGGCTGTGGCAGGGTACCGGAGCGGAATGGTAGCACCGGCGGCCATCCAACCTCAGTTGGGGACGAGTAAGGTGCTGGCCATCATGATTGAATTTACAGATGCTAATGGTAAATTTAGCCCAGAGCAC
>CAZKEO010000384.1:0-2766 GCA_964551785.1 uncultured Eubacteriales bacterium
AATACTGGTGAGCATGGTCTGGTTATGAGTCTGCCGAGCAATGATAGTGGTACGCTGGGTAATCAGTTTATTTTTTTCCCCCTGCAAATTATGTTGCTGCACTTCTAGTGAGATAACATCAATAGGCACAATGCCCTCAACCCCTTGCTGAGCCTGCTCATAAAAATCCACTGCCGAGCGAAGTTCTTCTTGATAATCACTTATTTCATGTTCTAAGTTAGTCATTTGATCCTCTATTAATTTAGCTCCCTCATATTCCGTTTCTGACCCAAAACCCGCAGTAAGTAAAGCTGTTATAAAGTTTTGCTTTGCAATAGTAAGTTCTGCCATCCCTTCTTGCAGGGCTCTGTCCGCACCACTTTTTTCTGCCACTGCAGTAGCATAACTTACCTGGGTACTGGAACGTTGCTGTTCTGCTTTGCTTAGAGCTTCTTTCATGATCTGCAGCTGATCCTGTACTCTCCCTAGTTCTTTAGCAAGAGCCTGGATGGAACGAACTTCTAAGGGTACTTCCGCTACTAATTTTTTTATGGCATCTGTTGCGCTTTGCACCTTAGCAAATAGGGCCGTGTACTGGTTTTCTAACCCTTCTAACTTTATAGCCAAGCTACTGATGGCTACTGTATTTTTTGTTAATATAGCAACAATTTCTTCTTCAGCGTTTTTCTGAGTTGTTAGTTTTTTAATTTCATTTATTAATCCTTGTTTAATACTCTGGTATGCACGAAGTTTAGCCTCACTATACTGCATTAATGCTACTGGACTTAACTCACCTAGATTATCCTCTACAATTAGGCTTACTTCCTTAACAAGCCTTGCTAGAATTTGGCCCTGGGCATACTGATCCCCTTTATTACGTTCATAGTTGCCTTTGACCTCATCATATAATTCTCGCGCCTGCTTATCCTTTTTTATTAGTTCTTTCAATTCTTCTTCAGAAGGAATGTTTCCCATCACCGTAGCTAACTTGGGATGATGATCTGAGCCACATACAGGGCACTGATCCCCTTTTTTCAGTGTTAACGCTAGTAGGCCAGCTTGTCCCTCCAAGAATAATTTCTGTGCCTTTTCATAATCTGTCTGTGCCTTTTCATATTGCAAGCGTTGCTGGGCCTCTTGTTGTTGCAAAGTTATAGCGGCCTGCTCATTATTCATTAAATGATCACTTTCTACTTGTAATGTTTCAAATTTATTGTAAAGATCACTGACTTTTTCTAACTCTACTGTTTTTCGACCATATTCCGTTGTAGCCTCCCTCACCTCGTCCAGGCGTATCTGGCAAGCTGCACTTTCCCTTCTAGTCTGTTCCAGTTTTTGTTTTGTTTTATCCCGTTCATTTTTGGTTGTAGTTAACTCCTGTTCCAAAGCTGTTATACCACTCTGCCCAGCATCTAAGTCCGCTACTTTCCCAGCTAGCCCCTGTAACTGGGCTTGCTCAACCACCAGTTCACTACGCGTACCATCCTTTGCCTGTTCTAGCTGATAGTTTTGCTCAGCGACAGCAACATCAACCTTAGCTTCCTTCTCCTGTTGATCAGCCTGATGAACTACTGTCTTTTTCTTTTCCACATGTGTGGCACGGCTACGCTGATATTCATCAACTCCTATGAGCCCAAGAGCTTTTCTTGCCTGTTGTAGCTTCTGTTTTTTTTCATCAACCTTGGACAAATCAGCTTCCAAGATTATTTTTTTCTGATAAGCCTCATCCCGGATACTAAGCTTTATATTATTTGCCCTGCCTTGAAAAATTTCGCCCTGCTTATCAGCCACTTTTTGTTCCTGTTCATTGATCTGAAGCTGCAGTCCATTCCCAAGATCTGCATCCCTCTCAATTGCCTGTTTTGCCTCATCCACCACAATAATTACATTGTAACTAGCATTCTCCACTATTTCTGCTAAAGGCAAATAACCACTACCGTCTAAACTACGGATACACTCATTCCTTTGGTTCTCTAAGGTAACCACATCTTGTACTAGCCCCTTAGCTTGACTCTCAAATAATTCCTGGACTCGCCTAAGCCCCTCCGTACCAAAAATCTTTTGCAAGATATCTTGCCGGGCTTTACTATCCGCATTCAGTAGTTCTCGAAATTCACCTTGGGGAATCATAATAATTTGTTTAAACTGTTCATAACTTAGGCCCATGAGTTCAACTATTTTTTCATTTACCTCTTTGAAACCACTCACTACCCTACTTTCCCCATCAAGATTTTTAAACTCCGCCTCAGGATTTTGATCCGTATAACCTTCGCCCCGTGTCCGCTTTTTACGTTGTTTGGGAATACGCTGTACCCAATACCGTTCTCCTCGCAGCTCAAATTCCATTTCCACTGAAGTAATAAGATCAGCTGCTGCAAAATGGCTGCGTAAACTATCACCATCCCGGTCTCGTCCGCTGGCCTTGCCATATAGAGCATAAGAAATAGCATCTAGAATCGTTGTCTTTCCCGCTCCAGTATCCCCAGTAATAACAAACAAATTCCGACCTTGTAACTTAGTAAAGTCAATCACCTGCTTGGTGGCATAAGGTCCAAATGCTGTGATCGTCAAAATTAATGGGCGCATATTATGCCCCCCTTTCTTCGGTTTCCACCGTGATAATCGTTTTCGCCACAATCCCAGCTTTTTCTGCGCTAAATTCCTGCCCAGTCATATCTTTATAAAAATCACCAAATAAAACCACCTTTAATTTTTGTTTATAACCGGCTCAGGCCGAGGTCTTCCTCTCCCCTACCTGCCTATCTTTCACTTCAACCCCTAGGAAAA
>CAZKEO010000385.1:0-2766 GCA_964551785.1 uncultured Eubacteriales bacterium
GTACTGACATTATCCTAGGTGGTAATCCGGAATTTTTATCTAAGCAGAAGCTCCGGAGTATGGGTTATTCCCCTGAATTGGTTTCTGCGGCAGCTGAACATGTTCCCCAGCAGGAACCCGAAGTGCTGGAAGCTCGGGAGCAATATTTAAAATATTTCCAAGAAGCAGAAAAACAAGCTGCAGTCGAGCATGAAAAGGTGCTGACAGCAGGTGGCTTACACATTATAGGCACTGAACGTCATGAGAGCAGGCGGATTGACAACCAGCTCCGAGGACGTGCTGGGCGGCAAGGTGACCCTGGTTCTACTAGATTTTATCTCTCCTTAGAAGATGATTTAATGCGCAAATTTGGGTCAGATAATATTGCTTCCTTAATGGAACGACTTGGGATGGAAGAAGATATCCCAATTGAACATGGCTTGATAACTAAATCCATTGAGTCCGCTCAAAAGAAGGTGGAATCCCGTAACTTTGATATTCGGAAACATGTCTTAGAATATGATGATGTTATGAATCAGCAGCGGGAGGTTATTTACGAACAGCGCCGCAAGGTACTCACTGGTGAAAACATGAAGGAAACTATTCAAGGGATGATCAGTGATTTAATTGCTGGTACTTTGGATATTTACTGTAATAATGGCGTTCATCCAGAAGAATGGGATCTCACTGGTCTCTTAGACTATGCCCACCAGCTGTTCCTCCCCAAGCATCCTTTGCAAGTTGAAGAATTAGATGGCTTGACCCGAGAGGAAATTAAGGATCTACTCGAAGAAAAATCCTTTGAATTGTATAACGCCAAAGAGGATTCGATCGGCGCAGAACAAATGCGGGAGATGGAACGAGTGGTCATGCTACGGGTGGTCGACGATAAATGGATGGATCACCTCGATGCCATGGATCAGCTCCGCCAAGGAATTGGGCTCCGGGCCTATGGTCAGAAAGATCCCTTGGTAGAGTATAAATTTGAAGGTTACGAAATGTTCCAGAATATGATTGCTAGTATTCAGGAAGATGTAGTCCGCTATATGTTCCGTTTGTCAGTGGTAGAACAGCATGAGGAAAGGCCGCGTCAGGTAACGGAGAACCTATACTCTGGTGAAGATGTGGTCAAAAAACCAGTGCGCACTACCGAAGGCCCTAGTCGGAACGAACCCTGTCCCTGTGGTAGTGGTAAGAAATATAAAAAATGCTGTGGTCAGGGTAAGTAGGTTTTGGGAAGGTACGAATGGAGTGAGTAGTTTTGTTAGCAGAATTAAAGAAGCAAATTGAAGTGATAGAAAATCAATTAAACGAATTGAGGGTTTCTCTTTGACATAAGTGGCAAATTGGCTCAGATTAACCAATTTGAACAGCAAACCTCGGCGGATGGTTTTTGGGACAATCCTACCGAGGCTCAGAAACTGATGCAAAAGCTCACTGGTATCCAGGGCAAAGTCAAAGGCTTCACAACCTTAGAAGCTGCCTGCGAAGAGGCTAAATTACTCCAGGAACTGGCTGCTGAAGAAGAAGAGACCTGGGCATTGGCTGAGTTGAGGAAGAGCGTTCGGGTTTTAGAAAAGCAGGTTGGGGATTTAGAACTGGCCGTGTTATTAAGTGGAACCTATGACCGCAGTAATGCCATAGTTTCCATGCATGCGGGTGCTGGCGGCACAGAATCACAGGATTGGGTGCAGATGTTGTTTCGCATGTATACGCGCTGGGCTGAAAACAGGGGTTGGAGAGTCGATATTTTGGACTTGCTCCCTGGTGACGAAGCTGGCGTAAAAAGTGTGACACTAGAAATAACTGGCGAAAATGCGTATGGCTATCTTAAAACCGAAAAGGGTGTCCACCGGTTGGTTCGCATTTCTCCATTTGACGCCTCTGGACGTAGACACACCTCTTTTGCTTCAGTGGACGTGATCCCTGAGGTCGAGGAGGACTTAGCAATTGCAATTGATGCTGCCGAAATTAGAGTCGATACTTATCGAGCAAGTGGAGCAGGTGGCCAGCATGTCAATAAGACAGATTCTGCAGTTCGAATCACCCATCTTCCTACGGGTGTAGTGGTACAGTGCCAGAATGAGCGCTCCCAAATCAGTAACCGTACCAGAGCTCTGAAGTTATTGCAGGCTAAATTGCTAGACCTCAAGCTTAAAGAACAGGAAGCTGAATTGGCGGCCGTGCGTGGGGAACAAATGGATATCGCTTGGGGGAGCCAAATTCGTTCTTATGTCTTTCACCCCTATAGTCTTGTAAAGGATCACCGCACCAATGTGGAGATTGGCAATGTGCAGGCGGTCATGGATGGGGAAATCGATGAATTTGTCTCAGCCTATTTACAGAAGATGGCTAAGGAGCAAGGCTAACGCTTAGTTTAAGCAGGAAACTAAGCTTGAGCATGTCAATAAAGAAAAGACCAGCAAGACTGGTCTTTTTACGCAGAGGTGCAGGCAAACTTGAGCAGTAAGTCGAAAAAGTCAAAAGCAGTAAAGTTTTTTTGGGAAAGTATGGGGATCTTGCTAGGCTCGGTAATCACTGCCTTGGGCCTGGTTTTGTTTCTAATTCCCAATAAGATTGCGGCGGGTGGGGTTAGTGGTATTGCGACGATTATCCACTATACTTTGCACGTACCAGTGGGTATGGCCATGCTAGCGATGGAGGTACCGCTTTTTTTGGCGAGTCTGCGTCATTTAGGTCTGGGGTTCGGGATCAGGACACTCTTGGGAGCTGTGAGCTTGCCAATTTTAATTGACACCTTAACTCCCCTCTTACCTAGCATAACCT
>CAZKEO010000386.1:0-2758 GCA_964551785.1 uncultured Eubacteriales bacterium
AGTTACCAATCCACAACTGCAGTGAAACTCGTCTCGGTATGAAGTAGTGGGGTCAGTAGCACTTCCAAAGAAGGCTCTTTCTAATTCTGCTAAATAGAGTTGAGCTGAGATCACTCCCTGTTGAAAGAGTCGCTGTAATGCCCGTAGCCTTTCGTCCATTCATTAATGATACCAATTAACTAGCAATCAGTAATTCTTCTATTAAACTGCTATTGAGGTACCCATGAAAATTGGTGACATTGTTTATGTGTTCCATAGAGATACGGCTTGCGAAGTCGACATAAAGAGTGACTTCGTTTTAAGTAATAAACCTATGTGGGGGAAAGATCGATGGATCTGTTCAGCTAAGTATTTAAAACGCTTTACAATGGAAACTGGATGGGTTCCTTATATTAATGAAAGTAAGGCGAACCCAACACGGGATACTTTCTCTACTAGAAAATCTTCCTGTTATGCAACTAAAACGGAAGCCTTAGAGGCTATAAAAAAGGGCTGGCAGGAAGTAATTAAATCTGCGGAAAATAGTCAAAAATGCACAATGGATAACCTTTTATATGCGCAAAAAACATTAGAAGATACTCATATGAGATTAGCGCAATTAAAGCAACTTAATGTTGAAGCAATTTTTGGAGAGGGAGAAAAATACATTAGTATTTTTACTAACCAAGAAAGATAACCTATGGGAATAATAATTAATCTAGCGGGAACTGGGATGGTCATCACCAAAGAGATGACTCCTTATGTCCCGATAACACCAGAAGAGATTATAGAAACATCTTTGCGATGTGGAGACTATGTCAGGCCCGGAGTAGGCGCGCATATTATTCATATCCATCCTCGGGATGAGTTTGGAAAGCCCACTTGGAAGAAAGAAGTCTTTCAACGAATCATTGCTGGCATTCGCAACAAAAATCCAAAGTTACTAATTTCGGCGACTACTAGCGGCCGAAACTGGAGTGAATTTGAAAAGCGATCTGAGTGCCTAGACTTAACTGGTGACGATAAACCAGATTTAGCTTCCCTGACAGTTGGTTCGTTAAATTTTATCCGGTCGGCCTCGGTCAATGAACCGGATATGATCCATCAACTGGCCAAGAAAATGATGGATACAGGTATCAAACCAGAACTAGAAGTTTTTGATGTTGGTTTTATGCATAAAATTAATCACATGCTTAAAACTGGGATCATCAAAGATGATAAACCTTATATTAATATTCTTCTGGGTTCTTTGGGAACTGCACCCTTACATCCGTCGGCGTTTGCCGCAATTCACGCCTTACTTCCTGCCAACGCCGAATGGTCAGTAGCTGGAATTGGCAATTATCAACTTGATGCTAATCTAATGAGTCTGTGTTTCGGTGGCAATATTCGTGTCGGATTAGAAGACAATATTTACTATGATCGGCATAAAAAAGAACTAGCTACCAATGAAGAGCTACTAGGCCGAGTAGTTTGGATCATAGAAGAACACATGGGCTTAGAAATTGCCTCCCATGAGGAAGTAAGACAACGCCTAGGTATCTCGCGATAATTTGCTATCTATAAAATTCTTCTAATACAGCCATTATGACTTGTTATAATATTGTGCATGGCACAAATTATACCTGCCGGCATTGATACTATTACCGGGCAAGCAAAGTATCTTAAAAATAATGACGACCAGCTTGTTACCGGACCAGCTACGGCCGGCATTGCTTGGCAAATAAATGTTGGTGGAGGCCAAGGTCTTAATATTTTCGGTAACTTCCCCGAAGATACTGGCAATGGTGGCAGTATTGAAATTGTTGGTGGTGACGGGGGCCCTTCCAGCGGTAATGGCGGCAACATGCTTATTACCACTGGTAACTCACCAACCGGTAATGCTGGTGATATGGACATCACTACAGGAGATAGTGATGTATCGGCTGGAGGAACTATAGCAATTGCTGCTGGTGATAGCGGCGGTAGCACTTCTGGTGGTTCGGTAACTATTCAATCTGGTTCAAATCAAGGTAATGGCCAGGGTGGTGGAATAACCATAGAGGCTGGTGATGGTGGTCCCACCAGCGGCAAAGGTGGTTCTATTACTGTTCGAGCAGGAGATGCTGGAACAGTAAACAATGATGGGGGAGACACTGACATTCGTGCGGGTAATGCTCGTGGAGCGGCTGGAGATGGTGGCCATACTTATGTCAATGCCGGATATAACGGTGGTGAAGGTGGGACTGCTGGAAACCTACAACTGGGTAGCGAACTAGATTCAACTACTGATATCTTAATTGGAGACGGTAACAACGTTGGGCAACAAGACTTGATCGTCTATGCCAACTTCAGCCTAGACAATGGAGCAGCAAGCAATCTTCAAGTAGGAAACGAAACCGATGCTCCCGGCCTAATTTTAATGGACCCCGGTGGTATTAGAATCACACCTAACACGGGAACAATTTTAGAGGTTGGCCCTACTTTCTATGATCCTAACAATGGAGTTTTACTTCGAATCGGTAATTCAGTATTTATTGATGGAGATGGGGTAAACAACCTAGTTTATGGCGGAGACGGTGCAGTAGCAACTAATCCGGGTGAGCAGCTTTACATTCGCGGAGGAAATGGAAATACAACGGGCGCCGGAGGTCTGCTTCGCCTAGAAGGGGGCGCAGGAGGTTCGACAGGCGATGGGTGTCCCGTTAATAACCACGCAGGAACTGGAAAAGGCGTGGGGAATCCGGGGGGCAACGACCCAACCCCCGTGCACACCCACCGCGGGCACGCCCCACACACC
>CAZKEO010000387.1:0-2750 GCA_964551785.1 uncultured Eubacteriales bacterium
CAAAAAGACCTTGGAGCTTTGGAGTCCCTGCAGAAATATACCATTTTAACAGTGGGTGAAGGTCTGGTAGCTCAAATCCCAGCTCTACTTATCTCAGTCTCTACTGGTATTATTGTGACCAGAGCAGTTTCTGATTCGAATTTAGGTCAGGACATGATTGGTCAACTATTTACCAATCCCAAAGTACTTGCCATTGCTGCTGGAGGACTAACCTTATTGGCAGTGCTGGGTATGCCTCCTGTGCCAATGCTGTTACTGGCTACTATCTTGGGTCTATCGGCCTTCTTCCTTAATCGCAACCAAAAAAAGCTACAAGAACAACAAGTTGACCACGAGTTGGAAATGGAAGTAGAAGAAACCAAAAAGCCCGAAAACGTAGTTTCATTACTTCATGTTGACATTATGGAGCTTGAGATGGGTTATTCCCTGATCCCCTTAGTCGATACTTCGCAAGGTGGAGATCTCCTTGACCGAGTTATTATGATTAGAAGACAATGTGCTTTGGAAATGGGCTTAGTTCTCCCCCCCATTAGGATGAGAGATAATATGCAGCTCAAGCCCAACAGTTATGTCATTAAAATTAAAGGAGTGGAAATCGCTTCTGGAGTGCTAATGATTGACCATTACTTAGCCATGAGTTCCGGCTTAGAGGATCAAAGCATTGAAGGAATTGATACTGTTGAACCTGCTTTTGGGTTGCCAGCTAAATGGATTCCTTCCCACTTAAAAGAGGCGGCTGAAATGTCTGGCTACACAGTAGTAGATCCGCCCTCTGTAATAGCCACCCACATCACAGAAATGATCAAGACCCATGCGCACGAAATTTTAGGACGTCAGGATACCAAGAGTTTAATTGATAATATTAAGCAAACCTATCCTGCTGTTGTCGAGGATCTAGTACCAGATATGATGAGTTTAGGTGAAATCCAAAAGGTCTTGGCTAACCTTTTGAAAGAACGGGTCTCTATCCGGGATATGGTCACTATTCTAGAAACACTTGCTGATAATGCCAAAATCACCAAGGATATTGATATGTTGACAGAATATGTGCGGCAAGCTTTAGCCCGTCAGATTAGCAAACAATACGGTTCCCAAGAGGGCTTAAACGTAATTACATTAGACCCTGCATTAGAACAACTATTAAGGGATTCCATTCAACAGACCGAGCATGGTTCATATATTGCCTTAGATCCCCAGAAGGGACAGGAAATTTATCATACCCTTCAACAAGAAGTAGAGAAGACCGGACATTTAGGATATCAACCGATTATCTTGTGTGCTCCGGTAGTGCGAATCTTTTTCAAAAGATTAACCGAAAGGTTTATGCCCACCTTAGTGGTGCTTTCCTATAACGAATTAGATTCTAACCTCCAAGTAAATGCTGTAGGGACGGTGAGTATACAATGAGGGTGAAAAGGTTTGTTGCCCCCACCATGCAAGAGGCAATGATTAAAGTTAAGTTAGATATGGGTAAAGAAGCAGTTATTATTCACACCCGCAAATTTAAAGAGGGTGGCTTTTGGGGCTGGTTTGGTAAGCCCATGGTGGAAGTAACCGCTGCCTTAGAAAAGATCGTGGAACAGCCCAAAGAAAAACCAATTGAAACAGTAGAAATTAAGCAGCAACAAGTTTTGGAACGCAGTGAACCAGAGAGCACCAACGAAGAGGATAGTCTTGCTGTGCAGAAAGAATTAGCAGAAATGCGTTCTCTAATGGAGAAAATGTCCGAACAAATGGAACGGGGACAAGGGGTTGAGGGATATCCACCTATCCTGCAAAAATTTTATCAGAACTTAGTTACTAATGACGTCGAGGAACAGTTAGCTAAAAAACTCTTGAAGAAACTACGCAGCACGCTTTCCCCGGAAGAATTAGCACAAGAAGAACAGGTTTGTAAAAATTTACAAGAAAGTGTGGAAAAGATTCTTCAGAAAGTCAAACCAATTACTTTTAATAAGACCAAGGTCAAAAGACAAAATATTGCTCTAGTGGGACCAACTGGGGTAGGGAAAACAACCACCATAGCTAAACTCGCTGCCACCTTCTCGATTGTGGACAAACGTAAGGTAGCATTGATTACGGCTGATACCTACCGGATTGCTGCTGTGGAACAACTGAAAACCTTTGGGGAGATCATTGGAGTCCCAGTAGATGTTGTTTATACCCCAGCAGAACTTAAGGAAGCAATCCAGCGCCATGCTGAGATGGATTTAATCTTAATTGACACAGCTGGCCGTAGTCACAAGAATGTGATGCAAATGTCTGAACTAAGAGGATTTTTGGAAGCGGCCGAACCCTCAGATATTTTTTTAGTACTAAGTTCTACCACCAAGTCAAAAGACATGTTGGATATCGTGGAAAGTTACCAGGATGTTGCAGTTTCCAGACTAATTTTTACAAAACTTGATGAAACCTCCTCCTATGGAGCTATTCTAAATGTAATTAATAAGACGAAAAAAGCCTTGTCTTATGTTACTGTAGGTCAAAGTGTCCCTGATGATATAGAAGTAGCTAGTAGTGCCAAATTGGCTAATCTGATGATGAAGGAGAAATAGCCATGCGGGACCAGGCAGAAAAACTAAGGATACTTGCCCGTTCAATCAAATCCCAGGTAGAAGCTGATATTGTCAATGGCTTCGCAACTAATGAAGAAACTAAGGATGGGCAAATTGTTAAACATACTAGGGTATTAGCTGTGACTAGTGGTAAGGGCGGGGTTGGCAAAACTAATTTCACCATCAACCTAGCCT
>CAZKEO010000388.1:0-2748 GCA_964551785.1 uncultured Eubacteriales bacterium
TCCCCCAGGGGAGTATGATGTCGCTGGTTTTGTAGAGGGGGGAGTTGAGCGGGACCAGATTATTGACGGTAGTACGATTCAAGCTGGGGACCAGGTAATTGGCTTGGCATCCTCCGGTTTACACAGTAATGGTTATTCTTTGGCACGTAAAGCTCTCTTAGAAGTCGGGGGCTTTGCACCGGCTGATTTCCACCCAGGGCTAGGACGAACGGTAGGGGAGGTAATGCTCGAGCCTACTAGAATATATGTCAAAACGATCCTACCTTTGCTGGAGAAATTCCAACTTAAGGGGATGGCCCATATTACTGGTGGTGGGTTAACTGAGAATGTACCCCGGGTCTTACCAGCGGGGGTTAAGGTAGTAATCAAACGTAACTCCTGGGAGGCTAAGCCCGTTTTCCAAGTTATTCAGGAAATTGGTAAGGTAGCCGAGGCAGAAATGTTCCGGACCTTCAACATGGGTATCGGGATGGTGCTGGTAGTAGCGGCCCAAGATGCTCCAGCTGTGCTGGCTGAGCTGGCAAAGCAGGGCGAGCAGGCTTGGCTCATCGGCGAAGTTCAGGCAGGCCAAGCTGGGGTGGAATACCAAGACTAGCAGGAGGACTTATGGGAGAGAATGTTGAACAACTAAGGACAGCAACAGGCACCTTAAAGATCGGGGTCTTAGCCTCGGGCCGGGGTTCCAATCTACAGGCCATCTTGGATGCCCTGGCTGCTGGTTTGATAGATGCCAAAGTGACAGTAGTAATTAGTGACAATCCCACCGCCTATGCTCTGGAACGGGCGAGGGCAGTGGGTATTCCTGCTTTTGTCTGTAGCCCTAAAAGCTATCCTGGCAAAGCGGAATACGAACAGGCGGTTGTGGAGCAACTCCAAGCACACCAGGTAGAGCTAGTAGCGATGGCTGGTTATATGCGCTTGGTAGGGCCAACCATCTTAGATAATTTTCCAAACCGCATTATGAATATTCATCCCGCCTTATTACCTAGCTTTACTGGGCTACACGCCCAAGTACAAGCCTGGCAGTATGGGGTCAAATTTGCTGGCTGTACTGTCCACCTAGTTGACTCTGGGATGGATACCGGACCTATCATTTTGCAGGCTGTCGTGCCAGTACTAGATGAAGATACAGCAGAAACTTTAACTGCCCGCATCTTAGAGCAGGAACACCGGATTTTTCCAGAAGCTATTCGGCTTTATTCCCAAGGGTGTTTGGGATTAGTTGGTCGAAAGGTATCCATTCGTCAGGAGCAAAGTAGCTATCCAACCAAGGTGTAGTGAGGGGTTAAATTTTAGAGGGGGTCAACCATTTTGAAAATCAAACGTGCTTTAATTAGTGTTTCGGAAAAGACTGGAGTAGTGGAGTTTGCCAAAAGTTTAGCTGGCATGGGGGCGGAGTTACTTTCCACTGGTGGAACAGCTAAAACACTGCAAGAGGCAGGACTAAAAGTAACCTATGTTTCTGAGGTTACCGGCTTTCCGGAAATTCTGGATGGAAGGGTTAAAACTCTGCATCCCAAGATTCATGGAGGTATTTTAGCCCGGCGGAACCAGGACCATCTTCAGCAGCTTTCGCACCACGCCATTCAGCCGATTGACCTGGTTGTAGTAAATCTTTACCCCTTTAAGCAAACCATTGAAAAACCAGGGGTAACTCTAGAAGATGCTATTGAGAATATTGATATTGGTGGTCCGGCTATGGTCAGGGCCTCTGCCAAAAACTATACTGATGTCATAATTATCGTTAACCCAGCAAACTACGAGTTCGTCCTGCAACAATTACAGAGCACAGGTGAGGTCACCCAGGAGAGTAGATTAGCACTAGCTCAAGAAGCTTTTGCCCATACTGCCCAATATGATACCTTAATCAGTGCCTACCTCGCTAACCTGGTCACTGAACAAGGTAGTAAGGTTGCTGCAGAAGAGTTACCAGTCAGGATGAATCTCAATTACATAAAGCTTCAGGATTTACGTTACGGAGAAAATCCGCATCAACAAGCAGTATTTTATAAGGACCCTCAGGTAGTCGGCCCTTGTATTGCCAATGCCCATCAACTGCAAGGCAAAGAGCTCTCCTATAACAACATCCTAGATGCCAATGCAGCGTTGGAGTTAGTTCGGGAATTCAGTGAACCGGCAACTGTAATTATTAAGCACAATAATCCCTGTGGTACTGCGGTGGGAGCAAAGCTAGTTGAGGCTTACCAGAAAGCCTTAGCCTGTGACCCCATCTCAGCTTTTGGAGGAATTATCGGAGTTAACAGAGAGTTAGATGGGGCAACCGCCCAGGAAATCGTCAAAACCTTTATGGAAGCTGTAGTTGCTCCGAGCTTTAGTAAAGAGGCTTTAGAAGTGTTGAAAGCTAAAGTTAATGTCCGGCTCTTGGAGGTAGGAGAACTGGCCGAACCAGTATTACCTAAGCAAATGGAGTTTAAAAAAGTCAACGGAGGCTTGCTGGTGCAAGATGTGGACCGTGGAACTGTGACAGCAGTAGATATTCAAATCGTGTCAGAAAAACAACCAACTCCGGAACAATTAGCAGAACTGTTTTTCGCGTGGAAAGTAGTCAAACACGTCAAATCAAATGCCATCATTGTCTCCAAAGACTGTCAAACGGTAGGGGTTGGGGCGGGTCAAATGAACCGAGTGGGAGCAGCCAAAATCGCCTTTGAGCAGGCCGGAAAATTGGCCCAGGGTGCGGTGTTAGCTTCAGATGCCTTTTTCCCCTTCCGGGATACCATTGATGAA